>CAYRQA010000066.1:0-9470 GCA_964426285.1 uncultured Lachnospiraceae bacterium
CACCCGAAATTGTTATGTGGCTTTCCGACTGAGTCCTATTATATCACGCTCATCTGCCTTGTTATCGATCGCGGGGGCTACGACCGAGTTGGCGAAGCCGCTGATCGGCACGAGTGTGCCTGCGCCTCCGAACTTGCCGAGCTGATCGAACCAGCCGAGGGCAGTTGCGATAGCGGTGAGGAATACGATGGTCGAGGGAACGAGCATCTTCACGGTCGTTTCGGAGAGACCCAGTTTGCCGTAGCTCCAGATGAAAAACTGCCCGAGCAGGCAGATACTCCCGCCCACGAAAAAAGCTTTTGCGCAGTCGGCAACAAGCGGCGATTTCTTCGCGCTTTTCTCGGCATACTGAACGTATGCGGTCTTTTGTACGCTCATAGAGTTGTCCTTTCGATGTGGTTTGATCTAAGTGTGCGCAGACCGCGCGAGATTATGTGATGCGATCGGCTGCAATTTATGGGAGCAAAGAAAAAGACACTCGATTGAGTGTCTTTTATATTGTCGCTATTATAGCACGCTCGTCGTATGCCTTGTTGTCAATACGGAGATCGACCAAGTGAAGTGATCATAATGGTTTATCGCTCCAGTATATCCGCAATGCGCTTGCAGGCTAAACCGTCTCCGTAGGGATTGCTGGCATTGCTCATTTTTGCATAGGCGTCTGCATCATCCAAAAGCAATGTGAAGTTTTCATAAATCACTTCTTCGTCAGTGCCCACCAGCTTCAGTGTGCCTGCAGCAATGCCTTCGGGTCGCTCGGTGGTATCCCGCATGACGAGAACAGGCTTACCAAGCGACGGTGCCTCCTCCTGGATTCCGCCTGAATCGGTAAGAATCATATAACTGCGGGAAAGAAAATTATGGAAATCCAACACTTCCAGTGGCTCAATAATGTGTATTCTGTCATCTCCCCCCAGGATCTCGTTTGCTGTCTGTCGAACTGCGGGATTCATATGGATGGGGTAAATGGCTTTTACGTCGGGATGCTCGTCCATTACACGACGGATCGCTCGAAACATATTCTTCATGGGCTCACCCAGATTTTCACGGCGATGAGCCGTGATCATGATCAGACGGCTTCCGTTTACCCATTCCAACTCCGGATGGGTATAGTCCTTACGGACGGTGGTTTTCAGAGCATCGATGGCGGTATTGCCCGTGACATAGATGCTTTCGGGCTTCTTACCTTCATTCAGAAGATTCCGCTTGGAAAGCTCGGTGGGCGCAAAGTTGTACCTACTGATGATCCCCACCGCTTGACGGTTGAACTCCTCGGGATAAGGGGAATAGATGTTGTAGGTACGAAGACCTGCCTCCACATGACCCACAGGGATCTGCAGATAGAAGCAGGCAAGTGCCGTAACGAAAGTGGTTGAAGTATCGCCGTGAACCAATACCACATCAGGCTTGACCTGCTCCAGCACTTCCTTGATCCGGTTCAGGATATTGGTGGTAATGTCGAATAAGGTCTGCTTTTCTTTCATAATGGACAAGTCATAGTCAGGCACCACATGAAATGCTTCCAATACCTGATCCAGCATCTGTCGGTGCTGCCCGGTGACGCAGACAATGGTTTCGATATTATCCCTGGTCTTCAGTTCGTTGACCAAGGGACACATTTTAATTGCTTCGGGTCGCGTGCCGAAGACGAGCATAATTTTTTTCATCTTACTTTCTCCTTAATCAGTGGAGTAAATTGATGCTAAATTTTCTTTATCGAACAATGCATTGTATTGAAGTATCTGATATTTTTCCAACCATTCTTTCTCTACGCCTGTCGCTTCGTTGAACGAAAGGAAACGCTTTTGGGAAATAGAATAGTACCCTAACATATTAATGGAAGGAATTTGCAATTCCAAATCAGTTAGAAACTGATTATATCCCGGTAACGGAATTCCTGCAGCCTTATATAAGTAATTAGACAAATAACTCAGACTGGTACACTCAATATATTGCTCTTCAATCTCGTAATTGCACCATATAAAAAAAGGAACCTTATACTGTTGCATTTGCTCATCGAGTGTAGAAAACTCTCCTTCATGAATCTCATTATAGAATTTCTGATCCAATGAGGGCAAATGATCACCATAGAATAGAATCACAACCGGCTCGTTAGCCGCAGAAAAATAAGCAACCAAGTTCTCTATTGCTTTGTCTGTGGAATGCAATAGCGAAAGATACTGCTCTACTTCAGAATAATCCCGAGAATAATTCACCAACTTGACCTCAGACTCAAAATCTGTTCCTTGGTAATCATAACCGCTGTGATTCTGCATAGTTACACCGAAATAAAACAACGGAGATGATGGATCACGGTTTTCATAGGACAAAATGATTTGCTCAACCATCTCCTGATCGCTAACTAATCCTCTAATAAGATTTTCTTGTGGGAATGCGTCCAAATAATAGCAATCATCAAACCCAAGGCGTGGCCAAACCGTATTGCGCTTCCAGCCGCTTTCAAAATATGGATGCGCAGCAACAGTTTGATAGCCCAGACTTTCCAACTGTGTCACGATACTGTATTGCCTGTCATGAACGAACTGTTGGTAGGCAATCGATCCGTTTGGGAGGAAGCCCATCGTTGCACCCGTCAAAAACTCAAACTCCGAGTTAGCCGTCCTTCCACCGAATGCCGATGTTAGCGCATAACCCCTAATTGTATTTTCTGATAATGAGTTTATAAATGGAGATGGGTCTACATTGGTATTCAGATCAGCCCCCAATACGCTCAGATCGGAATATGCTTCGTCCATGATAACAATGATATGGGGTGTTGAATTTCCAAGAGAGGCTGCTTCGTATTCAGCCGCTATATTTTCAGCATTTTGATACGAATAGTTACCGGGTTTATCAATCCATACATCTCCAATCGTGAGCGCAAAATTCAGCAGATAGCCGTTTTTATATGTCCCACTATTTCCAAAATGATAAACAGGTACAAAACCTGACAATAAAACGACGATTCCCATGGCCAATGCGGAAGGAATAACTGCATAAATGTGCCGACTTGATTTCCAAGCTATTGGTTTTACATATACAGAGCCAAGCGCGAATATATACAAAAAGTATAAAGCCATCCGTAGACCAAATTTGCTGTTATAGAATAGTCGTATTGCGAAACAACATTGGCTGCTGTCGCAACAGAAAACAGGTCTATAAAATGCAATTCCGTTCCTCTGAACGCATATACAAAATAGTTTGCTGTAGACAGCAACAGCATGAGACCGATTCCACAAACGGAAGCAACCTTAGCATTCGAAATTATCAGGAACAAAACACCAATTACTACCAGGCAACAACAGTATCCCAAAAGGATTGACAGCGGTGCTACAGACGACAAGCCCTCCCCCAACATGAATTGTGACAGGAAAAGCGACACAAATGCAGATAAACTTATCTCAAAAACAGTTGCCGGTATAGTCAGTTGATCTTTCACCGACACTTTTACAAATGACATCCCCACAAATGCAACGGATAATGCAATGCATTTAATAAGACTTCCCCCAACTGCATAACATACAAAAAGGGTGATTAGTGCAACAGGTATACTAATACAAAAACGTTTCTTATTAAATTCAAAAAATGATTTCATGCTTTCAGATCTCCTTACGATTACTGCTTCCTAATTATTTTATCCTTTGTTCGCTTTAAAAGTGACCGCCCCAGTTCGCGATAATATTGAAACTCTTCCCAGCGACAGAAGCATAGTATAAAAATAATATTGGGAATAATGCAACAGATCATGAATTTAAGTATAACATTCACCATCGGCGAATATCGGACAAAGGAACAGATCCAGTAACAAACGCCCCCGGTCAATACCAGTATCAATGCATATAAACCATATTTCTTATAATACACGGATACTTTTTCTTTTATGCCGTATTTAAAAATTGCATATGGGTCGTACCAAATATTGGTCAATGCCCTCGAGATGGCTGTAGCCAACAAAATCCCAAACAGCCCCCAAATCTTACCCAACCACAGCGAGCAGATCAGATTGATCGCCGCGGTTACAATCAGCAAATATCTGCCTTGCCGGAATAAACCCATTGTGTTTTTGTACGTCCACACCGCATTCTGCATTCCCACCATATAGAAATTCAGTGCGATCACAAACGGAATATTCATGGACAACACATATGATTCGCCGAACATCAAATGAACAATATCGGATGATACCACAAAAATTCCTATCGCAGCCCATCCAAAAAGCCAGAAATTTGCAAGATTGATCACATTAAAGAATTTTAGTTTCTTTTCTTTTGATTCAACTGCATTGAGGTTGCCGACACTGGCTGTTATTCCGTTGAAAAGCTGATTCAACAGCGCATTCAACGTGTTTGAGAGCAGTGTATAGTTGGACGATAGTCCTACGACAGCCAGACCGCTGAAATAGGTAATGATGATATTATCGGTGCTGTTTACCAACAAACCGCTGAGTTTCCAAATAACCAGCGCTCGGATATTCCGAATCAATCCGCTGCGCTCCTCTTTTTTCAGAGGTTTGATATCCTTAGCTGCGACATAAGGAAACTTTCTTTTCGCAATAAAAGAAATAGTAATGTTATAAGCCAAACTTCCCGCGCATTGAATGATCAGATACCCGATATATTCGTGCGTAGTAAGCAACCAAACGATTTGCAACACACTCTGAATTATTGTGACTGCATAATTCGTTGCAGTCACAATATAGTTCTGTTGTGCCGCCATGATCAGCGAACTTCGATAAGTGAAAAAGTAGGAGCTTGCCGAATTAAATAAATACAGCCCATAGATCAGATAGATGCTCTCTTTAATGTTGGGCTCTTCAATCAGAACGTCAAGAAACGGCATTAAGACGACACCAATGATACCGACAACGATGCCGATTACTCTATAACATTGCCCATAAAATTTGACAAGCGATGCGATCTTTTCTTTGTCCCCGACAGCCAACGGCTTGTAAAGGGCATAGACAATTGCACTGCCAATGCCAAGCTCTGCAAGACTCAACATACTGAGTATGTTAGTAAATAATCCGCCAATCCCCAAATACTCCGCCGACAGCGTTCTGGTAAATATCATTCGGCATATCAAACCGATGACTGTGTTCAGCGCATATCCACCAAGTCCTGTAATAATATTGAGCAGCGAGTACTCTGTGCGAGATTTTTGCGCCATATTAATTATCCTTTGTTTTTCCTGAGGTTGATTGCTCGAAGCGCCATTCCCTGCGCAAAGGGCATTACGTCATATGTTTGAGCGAATACACCGATTCCCTTCGTATCGCCCTGACACTCGTCTATTGCACCGGTAATCCTGGTCTTCTTTAACAACTTTAGAAGGCACCGATCTGCCGCTTCCTTGTACGCATCCTGCTCCAGCAGAATGCCGCATTGCGCATAAAACCACGCAAGCGCAGCCGTAGCTGAACTATCATAGGTGTTGGCGCGCTGCAAAATTGAACCAAAGCCGCCATCCTCCCGCTGATAGGCACGGTAGGCATTCGCGGATTCTTTGATCCAACTTAGAACCGTATCTTTATATTGCGGAGTTTCCAACTCGTAATAGGTATCCAGTAATCCGATAACATACCATGCTGTTCCCCGCCCCCATCCGTATACGCCAACGGGAAGCTTTGTTTTAATATGAAACGCGTGATTCGGCAGTGCAGTTCCGTCCAGTAAACCGAACTGATGATACATCGCCAACTGCCGATATGCAATCTCTTCGCAGGCGGCGACTTTGTATACCTTTGCGTACAACGCAAGGAACGGGCAGGTCAAGCCAAGGGTATCCACATACATTTCGGGGTTTTCTTTGCCGCCTGTATAGGAGATCATACCCTCTTCGTTGATATTCCGCTCGATCAAATCACGTGCGAAATCCATTGCAGGTCTGACCAACCGAGAATTATCAACTGCCTTCAAAATCGCATATGCCAACATTCCGCAATCGACGGCGACAGGCGGGACCTTCCAGTTTCCGTTCTCGTCCAGTAATTCCATCGCTTCTTTTTGGGCAGCAGCTATTGAAGCGGCATCATCACTCTCCAGAAGTCCCAAAATCAGCGCCGCTTTCTGCCAGGATTGAATCGAATTGCTTCTATACTTTCCTTGGATAAAATCCAGCAGCATATACCTGGAATTATCTGTGATTTTGACCGTGGGCGTATGGCTCAGCCATATGAGACAAGTCTTTTTTACAGCAGTTTCCCAACTGCTCTTTTCCCATCGTCCGATATGAAAACGGCAATAGCGGTTCTTTAAGTAAAACACCAAGTCTACCGCATAATTCACCAAACAACATAAAAGCAAAACCGATAACACGATCTTCCACATCATTTTGCCATCATCCTTTTAACCGCTTCGCCTGCCAACAGAGCTCGTTCCTTGTATTCAGGCATCATCCCCTTCAAGTAGTAGCGAATCTCTTCTTCGTGTTCACAAAGCCATACGAATGCGTTTTTCAAACATTCCGCATTTGTAAAGTTTTGAACGTGCACCACATAATGCTCGTCTGTCCCAAATATATCCTTGGCGATCCCTCTTGCCTTGATGGAGTATCCCGCAACCAGTGTGGGGACACAGGTAGAATAAGCCGCAATGGTCGCGTGCGTTCTTGCGCCGACAAACATTCTGCACTGAGAGATAATTCCCTTCAGCTCCATACAGTTGCAATCTTCGATAATCGCAACCCTGCCAGAAGCGGCAAAAGCATCATAAAGCTTCCTGAGCGGCTCGCGGTCATCGCTGTTTGCCTTCACCACATGGGGAATCAGCAGTACCCGATAGTCCGTATTTTCCAAAATATATCTGACCATCTCTATATAGTTTTCCATTACGAAATTGCCGCATTCGGAAGCCAGCGGACTGACATTGATGCCCACGGCCTTATCCGCAGTGAATCCGTTAGGCAATGGACAATCCGTATAATCTAACTGAAAAGCAGGATCAGCGCAGAGCTGCACGTTTTTTTCAATCCCCGCCTGTTTCAGCCCCTCGTAGGACAGACTCTCTCGTACGGTGATCAGATCATATCGCTTCAGGTCAGCAATGACATCCTCCGTCAGCGCCGACGGCTCAACGGAGCATCCCCACAGGACCGTTTTGCAGCCCTTTTCGTTCAGCATCCGATTGTAATAGCCCAGCTTGTCCGTTCCGGCATAGCAGTAGTTGTCACCGCCGATGGACAGGCAGATATCGCCTTCGGAGATCCGTTTCAAAAACGCCATATGACCATGACGAATGAATTGATAGTCATGGCCATATAATTTATGATCTACCGCGCAAACAAGATGCGCCAAAGATCCTTTCCGCACGGGAATATAGCGATCTTCCTCTATCTGTGCGATCTGATCAACGTTATATTTGAATTCTTCATCCGATGAAGCAGAAAACAGTGTCGGTTTTACGCCCAATATTTTGGCAGTAGAACGTACAATTGCTTCGCAGCCATGATTCGCACTTCCGCCGTGGTAATATAGGTTTATCGTACTCATAGATTTTCTCCGAAAACAATTCACTTGCGCAGCATTCTGCGTATTTTATTGGGCACACGAACACGTAGAAAATAGTGCGCAAAGTAATATCGATACTGCCACTTGTACGGGTTCTTTTCATCCCCCAAATTCTTGCGACAGGTATACAGCCCGCGATAATAATAGAACAAAGACTCCCGATCCAGCTTACCGAAACCGGGTCTGTTCTTCAGCAGACATTCTTCCAGCGTCCTGTTAAAGGTGTCCTTACGCATTGTACTGGTCAGCGCACCGTCATGCCAGCGATAGGCATAGAGCTTTTCGCTGATACACACAGGCTCAAACTTCATACAGATCCGCTGCCAGTAATCAAAATCCTCCACCAGTGTCATCTCCGGATCATACTCTCCCACAGTTTCGTACGCTTTGCGAGAATAGAGGAAACACGCGCCCACCGGATTGCTTCCAACAATCGTCTTGCGGGCACGTTCGGAGACAATGATGCACTCCACAACATGATCATCCGCATCGATCACATCGCAAGATGCAAAGCTAAACTCACTGTTTTGCTGCACCAGTGCCGTGTACATTTTCTCAAGAGCCTCGGGATAATAGTAGTTATCATCTGATGTCCAGGTCAGATAGTCACCCTTTGCAAGGGAAAAACCGCGGTTCAGCGTTCTGGGAAGCCGCAGATTCTGGGGGTTTTTGTGATACTGGATGCGGCTGTCTTTCTGAACATATTCCTGTGCGATCGCAGCTGTGTTGTCTGTAGAACCGTCGTCGATGATTAGCAATTCCCAGTTTTTATATGTTTGATCCAACACGCTGTCAATACTTTGACGCATGTACTTCTCACCGTTGTAGATTGGCAGGACGATACTGATTAAGTCAGTCATATCAATCACCTTCCTTTCGGAGATATTGTGGCAAAAGCAGAACGAATCCCAAACCCAGATTCGTATGAATTACTACATAACGCATCGCTCAGTGATGTGCCATTGATCGCACATATCCCATTCAGCTTTTCCTCAAAAAATACCCATAGATACTTTCTTTCCCATCCGGGGTTACGGCGCTGTAGCTTTCCCGCCATGAGAGCTTATAGAGCACCGTGTCCGGCTGCACGATCTGCTCCCATTCGCACGGGTCTGCCGCCCGGTTCATGGCAGCCTGCAGATCGTCCCTGCGCAGGTTGTTGATAGGAACAGCTTCCAGAAGCTGCCGTACTGTGGAAATCTCCCTGCGCGCCAGCTCGATCACATAGTCGAAAAACAGATAATCAATGGCAGCATTCTCCTGCTTCCAGTAAGCTTCAAAGGCAGACTGCAAAAAACGGAAGAAAACATTTCCCTTCCAGCCGCCGAGAACAAAGGTCGTCCACTGCATCTGAGACAGATATCGGCTGGGCTGGGGTTCACTTTTACAGGTAAACAGTGGCAGCTCAAAGTACTCTTCCGGTACCGGGGCAGCACAAAAAATCGTTGCGTCCAGCCACAGACCGCCCTGCTGTGCCAAAAGCGCCACACGAATGTAATCGGCAAGGTGAGCCAGACCCATTTCCCCGGAATCCGCTTTTTCCAACATATACTGAGGAATCTGCAAATATTGGCTATATGTCTCCCGAGTGATCACATTGACCGGATGGCTGCCCGCTCGGGCTTTGATGCTCCGGATGCACTGCTTCACCAGTTCCGGCGCGGCATCTTCGCCCGTCCACCAGCAAATCCAAATGGGCGCATCGGGACGGTATTCGCCGATGCCGTCGTCGCTTTTATATTCGTCCAATATATGCCGCAGGCTGCGCTCCAGATACGCCAAGATCCAGCGGTCTTTTTTCTCATGGAAAACGCCGGAAATTTTTTTTGCGTGAAGCCGCCAGCTCAGATCATCGATCATTCGGTATAAAGCCAGTTTGGAAGAAAACGCACGATCTTTTCGAAAGGCGTCTGCTGTCGAGAATATTCTCTTTTTGATTCTGCCGTACAAGCTCGCCATTTTATCG
>CAYRQA010000067.1:0-9340 GCA_964426285.1 uncultured Lachnospiraceae bacterium
CTTTCCGAGCAGCCGCTTGTGGATATCCAAAAACGTACGGTAGGTCAGTCTCCGCTTGGCGTGCCCCTTCTTCGGCCAGGGATCGGAAAAGTTCAGATAAAGCTCCTTCACTTCCCCCTCTCCGAACCACTCGGTCAGCTGATTGGCATTGAGATTGATAAATCGCAGATTTCCGATCTCCTCTGCCTTCGCCCGCTCAAGCGCCGTTATCAGCGCATCGGTCACCAGCTCGACTGCAATGAACTGCCGTTCGGGATAGCGCTGTGCCATTTGGCAGATGAATCCGCCCTTCCCGCATCCGATCTCAAGGTAGATCGGGAACTTCTCTTTGTTCGCATCGCGAAAAGCCGACAGCTCCTCGGCGCTGTGCAGTTGCCAATCGGCGCAGGCGGCAAGTCTCGCCTCACCGTTTTTCTTTTTTCTCATTCTCATCTTGATATTTTCTCCAACATCTGTTATAATACATTTATTATAGCATCGATTTTCAATTTTGCAACCCTTTTCGCTCAGTTTTCGAAGATCAATTATCTCATTTCACAGGAGGTCATTCCATGAACAGACAGGAATTCGTGGACGCACTGCATAAAAGACTGCTTGAAGCGGGCTTTTCCGACGAGTATGCGTCGAAGCAGTGTACGGCGCTCGAGAACAGACTGCTCGAGCTGCCCGATTCAACAGCCGACGAATATACTACCGAAAAGAATCTTGACATCGTGGTGAAAAAACTCATTTCGCAGGACGGCGATCAGCGCAAAGCACCCGAATCGTCTGCTCAGCCGAGCAAAACGCCCGCTGAGCCCAAGCCCGTCGAGAAGAGATCGGCACCTAAAGCCCCCCCCTCTGCACAGCCGACGATCAGCGATGACGACGTAGAGGTCATCGAAACGCGCACTTCCAAGCCGACCGCCAAGACCCGCTCTTCGTCAGGATGCACACCCGACCAGTACGTTACCTGCGATCATCCCAAGCTGCTCACCGCACTGCTCGGCATCCTCTGCGCACCGACCATTCTCCTTCTGCTCGGCGCATCCTTCGGTATCTTTGCGGCCATCTTTATCCTGCTTGCCGCGGCAATCCTGGTCATTGCGCTCGGCATCATCGCACTCGTAGGCAGCGGCTCGATCATCTCGCTGGCTTCCCTGCTCTACGGCGCAACGCAGGTGCTTTCGACGCCCAAATACGTCGGTCTGCACGAGATCGGTTTCGGTCTGCTCGTTGCGGGCGCCACGATGGCGATCTCGATCCTTCTCTACAACGTAGCCGTTCGCCTTATCCCCTACCTTTTCCAAAAAATCGCTCAGCTGACCAAGCTCTTTATCAAAAAAGTCGTCAGCATTGCCCATACTGCAGTGAAAGGATGTGAGCAGCTGTGAAAATGTCATCCTGGATATTCCTTCTGATCTCTGCCCTCCTCATTGTCAGCGGACTTTTCCTCTGCAACTACGCCCGTTCGATCGCGCCCAGCGATGAAGCCATCGACGGCAATATCGTTGACGATGAAGGTCAGAGCCTCGTTGAGCTCGACTATACCGACCTCAACATCTCCACCATTTCCTTGGCACTTGAAAACTGCCAGGTCGAGATCCATGGCGGTGCGGACGAGGCACTGGTACAGCTGATCGGCTTTACGCCCAACTCCTATATTAACACGGTCAGCAACAAGACCCTGCGCATCTCCAACCAGATCTCCCTGCTCGACTATCTCAACTTCGACGGCAGCGGCGTTTCCTTCGCAGGTGTATGGCAGACACTCCTCTCGCTGACGCGCGGCAATGATTCGAACGAAGAACCCAAGGTCGTCATCTATATTCCCGACGACTTTGCGATCAAGCAGTACAGCCTCAGCTTTACCGGCTGTTCGGTCCGAGTGATCGGTGTGGGCGGTGAGGAGGGCGAATGCGACCTCTCGCTCTACGCCGACGATTCGACCGTCGAATTCAACAAGGTCAACGCCTCTATGGTCGACCTTGAATGCGAGGAGGCTGATCTCTCGATCCTGAGCAGCAGCTTTACACACCTCGATATCAAATCCGAGGGCGGCAGTTTCCGTTCGAACACGCTGAAGGCAGAGGACATCACCATCACCGGCGACGAGGGCGATTTTGCCATGCTGAAATCCGATTTCAGCGAGTTCATCCTTGAAATGGACACCTGCGACATCACGCTCGAGAGCATCTACACGCAGGGTTCTTATCTGCGCGACATCACCGTCGAGAAGGGCAAGGTCTACCTCGGTGAGCTTCTGCTCGGCACGGAGGACCTCTCCCCCGAAGACGAAACAGCCCCCGGCAGTCTCGTGATCACGCTGAAAGACGGTAAGGTCACCAATCAGTACGGCAACGAAACGCTGACCCTTCCCGATGCGGAAAATGATCCGAATCAAGGAAATTCTTCCGAAAACGGCGAAGATTCTCAGTCTAACGAATAAATGTCTGCACATATTCTCCCTCCTTTCGGGCATGCTATGACTACCCGACAAAAAGGAGGGAGAATATTGTTTGACAGACTTGCATTGATCCTCACCATTATCGGTGGGCTCAACTGGGGCTCTATCGGACTTTTCAAGTTCGATCTTGTCGCATGGCTCTTCGGCGGTCAGGACGCCCTGCTCAGCCGTATCATTTTCACGCTCGTAGGACTTAGCGCAATTTGGTGCATCTCGCTCCTCTTCCGTGAAAAGAGTGCCGTTGACAATGTCCTTGCAGAATAAAGATAGCAAAAAAACAGACCCGAAAGGGTCTGTTTTGGGCTGTATTCAGCGTTTATTCATGCGTTCAAGCTGGATTATGCCGAAGGAAAGCGCATCATACAGTCCGCTCTTGTCAAACTGCTTTGCAAGCCGTTCCATCGGGCTCTTGGTGACGTCGGTGCTGATGATCTGTCCCAAGATCTTATCAGGGACCTCGAGTGTTTCACCTGCGGGTGTTTTGATCGTTTTGTTGCTCAGAATCATCAGAAAAAGTACGTATTTATCGTCCATGCTACCATAGCAGATCAGATTGTTTTCTCTGACGAGCGGTAGACCTTGATAGATCAGGTATTTGCCTTGAACAGTGGTTTGTGCCATTATATCTTCCCCCTCGTTAAAATTTCAGTGTAATCTCCTATAGTATACAGCATTTTTTCGAAAAAATCAAGGATAATTTGTAAACTATTTTACAATTGGTAATTTTTTTTCGATTTCGCCGACGAGAAATGCCCGAAGTGATGCTCGCCGTTCGCCAAATAGGTACTGCTGCTCTGCAACGGGCGAACTGCGGACGTTTGAGGTGCGGGTAATCACGGGGATTGCCGCGCGCTTGCGTATGGCAGACAGCCATGCCCTGCCCACTTCATTGCAGCCGAGCAGACGGGTGTATGCAGGGGTCGACATCGGCAGCTCGGGAGGTGTTCTGAGAAAAGCGTGCCATAGTGCTCTGCGCACACGGGCTGAGGTGTACTTCTTGTTCGTGCAAGCGTGCACCAGTGCTTCGACGCTGTCGCACTGCGGCAGTTTGCGCTCGATCAACCCTGCCAGCTCGATCGAGCCCTCGGCATAGCTTGCAAGCTCGTCCGCAGACATGAGCCGCAGTGCAGACAGCAGTGCGGCATCGGCTGCCAACCGCATCCCTGCAGGGGGCTTTTGCGCCAGCAAACGGTCAAACGTCTGCAGCGGCACCAAGGTCGCAAGCTCGGTGAAATCACCTTCTGCGAGCGATTTTCGTGCCGCAGATGCACTGTACCCGGGCTTTCGGGTGAGCGGAAGCGGTCTGATCGACTTCAGGTGAGACAGGTATGCGATCGCCAGCAGGTCGTTGGGCGGGTAATGCGGGAGAACTTCTCCGTAGGTCTCGAGATAGGCAGCTTCACGAAGATGCGCCCACGAAAGCGTGGTCTGCTCGCAAACCGCTCTGTCAAGCGCCGAGGCATATTCGGGCGAGTTCAGGCGCTTCGCTTCGAGCGACAGACGCTCGAGATCGCCGCATTCACTGCCGAAGCAGAGATAGTCGATTCCGCCGAGTGCCTCGAGGATGGAGAGTGCGCCGCGTGCAAAGTAGTCAGCGCCCGACATCGACCATGGGAAGGGGATCTCGAGCACAAGATCGACCCCCATATCGAGTGCGATCGCCGTTCTGTCCGCCCTCGACAGTGTTGCCATTCCCCCTCGCTGTACGTATGAACCGCTCATCAGCGCAATAATGCAGATCGGTGTGCCCGCGAAATGCGCGCGAATGGCGTCAATCTGAACCTTGTGTCCCAGGTGGAAGGGGTTGTATTCGCAAATGATGGCTACCGTCTGCATAAAATCCTCTGAAATTTGAAAATAACTATTGAAATTTCGCTCAAAGTGATGTATAATAAATAAAGATTGATCGATACCGATTGCAACATTCTCATTATATCATATGACAATACGCTTGTCAAGCACGGAGGTTTCAAAATGAATGTACTCGTTGTAAACGCAGGAAGCTCGTCGCTCAAGTATCAGCTCATCGATACCAATAGCGGCAACGTAAAAGCAAAGGGTGTCTGTGAACGCATCGGCGACACCGCAGGCTCTAAAGTCGAACACAAGAGGGAGAACGGCGACAAGATCGAAAAAGCGATCCCCATGTCCAACCACAGCGAAGCGACCAAGGTCGTTGTCGACATCCTCACCGATGCCGAGATCGGCTGCATCCGCTCTATGGACGAGATCGAGGCGGTCGGTCACCGCGTCGTACACGGCGGTCCCTATTTCTCCGAATCGATCCTCGTGACCGATGACGTGATCGATAAGCTCAAGAAATGCACCGATTTTGCACCCCTACATACCGGTCCTCACCTCATGGGCATCGCAGGCTGCACCGCAGTCATGCCCAACACTCCCCAAGTGCTCGTATTTGACACAGCCTTCCATCAGACCATGCCCGCCAAGGCTTACTACTACCCGATCTCCAAGGAAATGGTCGACAAATATCAGATCCGCCGTTACGGTGCGCACGGTACCTCGCATCGCTACGTTTCGGGCATCATGAACGACATCCGTGGCAACAAGCCTGACAGCAAGATCATCACCTGCCACCTCGGCAACGGCTCTTCCATCTCTGCCGTGCAGGACGGCAAGGTGCTCGACACCACGATGGGCTTCACTCCCCTCGACGGTCTCGAAATGGGCACTCGCTGCGGCTCGATCGACCCCGCCATCGTCACCTTCCTCATGGATCGCGAGGGCTACACCCCCGATCAGATGAACGATTACATGAACAAAAAGTGCGGCTTCCTCGGTGTGACAGGCGGCTACTCCTCCGATTCGCGCGACCTTGAGGCAGCCATCGCCAACGGTCCTTCCGATCCCCACTACGAAGGTTCTTCACTCGCTATGGATGTGCTGGTCTACAAGATCAAGAAGTACATCGGTGCATACGCCGCCGCCATGAACGGTCTCGACGCTATCGTCTTTACCGCCGGTCTCGGTGAAAACAACCCCAACCTGCGTTCCAAGGTCTGCAAGGACATGGAATACTTCGGCATCAAGCTCGATGAAGCCGAAAACGAGAAGGGCATCCGCCAGTCGAACATCATGAAGCTCTCCGCACCCGATTCCAAGGTTGACATCTACCTCATCCCCACCAACGAAGAGCTCGTCATCGCTATGGACACCGCCCGCATCGCCGCGGATTTGAAGTAAATTATTGTAGTTGTATTCGAGGCTGCGCCTCGAGCTCCACCAAGAACATTTTTGAAAAAAGGTTCTTGGAACTCCCAAAACTTTTGATAAGCCCCGCAAATGCTTGCGGGGCTTAGTTGTATTTGGGGGAATCAGGGCATAAAATGGATGTATGAAGATACGGATTTCACCCTTTACATACCTGTTCTATGCCATTTTGCTGCTATTTTGCCATGATCAAACGGTCGTTGCGGGCATCAGCGCCGTCGCGATCCATGAAGCGGCACATCTGTGCGTCATCGCACTTTGCGGATGCTCTGTCGATAGTATCGAGCTTACTCCGATCGGGCTGACCATTCACCGAACGGGACTGACTGGGCATTTTCAGGATTTTGCGATCAATTTTGCAGGACCGCTCGCCAATCTTTCGGTTGCCGCTATATGGTCGCTCACTGCGCTGAGCGGCACGCTCCCCGTCGCCTCCAACCTCTTCTTCGGGCTGCTCAATCTGCTCCCGATCACCGCGCTTGACGGCGGGAATGCGCTGTCTGCGCTCCTTTCACTGCGCTTAACGGAAATGCGAAGTCGACGAATTTGCCGAGTTCTCTCTGACATCGCACTGCTCTTGCTCTGGATGCTGTCGGCGGCAGAACTACTCATGCTCGACGGCAGCCCTTCCCTGCTCTTCTTTGGCGTCGGTCTGTTTATCGCACAGATCAATGAAAGTGCTCGATAAACTATAAAAAACGCCCGAACCTTGCGGTTCGGGTGTTTTGGGTTCATTTATTCCTCGTCGGCGCTGTCAAGATCGTCTTCAAAATCTTCAAAAGATTCATCTGCGATCTCCTCGTCGTCGCCGAGTGCGAGATCGTCGTCCTCGTCCTCCACATCGAAGAGGGGGGCATCGGTAACGGTCGTTGCGACAGGTGCGGTCTGAGCAAGGAGCTCTTCCTCGCCTTCGCGCTTGATCTCGATATTGCGGTAGCGCTCGAGACCTGTGCCTGCGGGGATCAGCTTACCGATCAGCACGTTCTCCTTCAGACCCTGCAGACGGTCGACCTTACCTGCGATCGCAGCTTCGGTGAGCACCTTGGTGGTCTCCTGAAAGGATGCGGCTGCAAGGAAGGATTCGGTCATCAGCGAAGCCTTGGTGATACCGAGCAGTACGGGCGTACTGGTTGCAAGGCAGAGATCACGCTCGCCTGCATCGATTCTTGCCTGGATCTTCTCGTTTTCTTCGTTGAATTCGGAGACTTCGACCAGCGAACCGGTGAGCAGGTTGGTGTCGCCACCATCCTCGATGCGGCACTTACGGGTCATCTGTCTTGCGATGACTTCGACGTGCTTATCGTTGATCTCAACCGACTGGATACGGTAGGTCTTCTGAATTTCCTTGATGATATAATCGTATGCGGCATCCAGACCGTTGACCTTGGTGATATCAGCCAGCGACATATGACCCTCGGTCAGTGAGTCGCCGCGGCTGACGTAATCGCCGTCCTGAACGGTGATATGCGTACCGAAGGGAATCGGGTAAACGACGGTCTCCTTGGTGCCTTCGTTGGTGATGGTCAGGTTGCGCGCACGCTTGCCGTCCACGATCGAGACAACGCCCGAAAGCTCGGCAATGGTAGCGGTCTTCTTGGGTCTGCGTGCCTCGAAGATCTCTTCGACACGGGGAAGACCCTGCGTAATGTCGTTACCTGCAACGCCGCCGGTGTGGAAGTTACGCATGGTCAGCTGAGTACCGGGCTCACCGATCGACTGAGCGGCGATGACACCGACAGCCTCACCGACGTTGACCTTCTTGGTGGTCGCAAGGTCCATACCGTAGCAGTGCGAGCAGATACCCTTCTTCGCACGGCACTTGAGGATGGTGCGGATATTGACTTCGGCGATGCCAGCGTCAAGGATCTTCTTAACGTCGGCTTCATCGAGCAGTACGTCGTTTTCGACCAGCACTTCGCCGGTAGCGGGATGCACGACAGGACCGTTGGTGTAGCGACCGATCAGACGCTCGGAGAGCTTTTCAAGCACGTCGGAGCCGTCTTTGATCTCGCGGACGATCATGCCTTCGGTCGTACCGCAGTTTTCTTCGCGAACGATGACGTTCTGCGATACGTCGACCAGACGGCGGGTCAGGTAACCCGAGTCAGCCGTCTTCAGAGCGGTATCGGACAGCGACTTACGCGCACCGCGTGCCGCGATGAAGTATTCGAGGATGTTCAGACCCTCGCGGAAGTTCGACTTAACGGGCAGCTCCATCGTCTTACCGTTGGCTGCGAACATCAGACCGCGCATACCTGCGAGCTGTCTCATCTGGGTCATGTTACCACGGGCACCCGAGTCAGCCATCATCTTGATAGGATTGTAGCGGTCAAAGCCTGACTGTAGGGCAGCGACGACGTCCTTGGTCGCCTGTTCCCAGATGGCAATGACTGCGTTGTAGCGTTCTTCATCGGTCAGCTCACCGCGCAGGAAGTGCTGATGAATGACTTCAACATCCTTCTCTGCCTGCTTAACGATGGTGTATTTCGCATCGGGCACGTCGACGTCGTTGACCGAGATCGAGATCGATGCGATGGTCGAGTATTTATAGCCCATCGACTTGATGGCGTCGAGCACTTCAGCCGTCTTCGAAGGTCCGTGGATCTTGATGGTACGGTCTACGATGTCGCCGAGCTGCTTCTTACCGCAGGTGAATGCGATTTCGAGATCAAGTTCCTTTGCGGGATCGGTTCTGTCAACGTAGCCGAGGTCCTGCGGGATCGCCTGGTTGAAGATGAGTCTGCCGTAGGTCGCATCTACGATGCCTGTCTTGACTTCTCCGTTGATCTCCTTCGAAACGCGCACCTTGATGGGGGTGTGCATCTCGATGATACCCTGGTCATATGCCATTTCGACTTCGTTGAAGTCGCGGAAGAACTTGCCTTCACCCTTTTCGCCTGCGCGGTCGATGGTGAGGTAGTAGGAGCCAAGCACCATGTCCTGCGAAGGAACGGCAACTGCTTTACCGTCTGCGGGTTTGAGCAGATTGTTTGCAGAGAGCATGAGGAAACGTGCCTCAGCCTGCGCTTCGGCAGACAGAGGAACGTGTACAGGCATCTGGTCGCCGTCGAAGTCAGCGTTGAATGCCGTACAAACGAGCGGGTGCAGCTTGATCGCTCTGCCCTCTACGAGAACAGGCTCAAATGCCTGAATGGACAGTCTGTGCAGGGTAGGTGCACGGTTCAGAAGGACGGGATGTTCCTTGATGACGTTTTCGAGTGCGTCCCATACGTCGGGATTGACCTTTTCGACCTTCTTCTTTGCGTCCTTGATATTGGTCGCCTTCTGGGTCTCGACCAGTCTCTTCATAACGAAGGGCTTGAAGAGCTCGAGCGCCATTTCTTTAGGCAGACCGCACTGGTAGATCTTCAGCTCGGGTCCTACGACGATAACCGAACGGCCCGAGTAGTCAACACGCTTACCGAGCAGGTTCTGACGGAAGCGACCCTGCTTACCGCGAAGCATCTCGGAGAGCGACTTGAAGGGACGGTTGGAGGGACCTGTTACCGGCTTTCCGCGGCGACCGTTGTCGATGAGGGCATCGACCGATTCCTGCAGCATTCTGCGCTCGTTGCGGATGATGATCTCGGGCGAGCGGAGCTCCATCAGTCTCTTGAGACGGTTATTACGGTTGATCACGCGACGGTAGAGGTCGTTGAGGTC
>CAYRQA010000068.1:0-9244 GCA_964426285.1 uncultured Lachnospiraceae bacterium
GGGGTGATGCCCGTTCCGCCGCCGCCCCCGAAGGAGCTTGTCTTATCGCTCGGCTGGACGTTCTTGCCGAAGTAGTCGACGCCGCCCGATGCGAAGCCGAGCGACACCTTCGACACGGGAATGATGACCGTGCCGCCAGCCGTAGCGATCGGCTCGCCTACGACCGTATTCACGTCGATGATCTGCTTGATGTTGCCGAGCGACGTATTGATCACGTTGTTGAGTCTACTCTCTGCCATTTTGTTTGCCTCCTAAAAGTACATACCGCGGTATGTCACGAATTCTCTGTTTTGGGGTTGCCGATATCACCCTCCGATGCCGATGCAGGGGTGGGCAACGGCTTCTTTTTCGAAGCCGCAATGCGGTTTTTGATCACTCCGCCGAGTGCCAAGAAGAGCATCGCAACGATATGCCATACCCTCAGCTTGAAAATCAGGTGCAGATCGGCTTTGATCTGCTTGGACGTGAAGTCCGCGTCGACCAGAATGTTGCCGCGATTTTGCTTTCTGATGCGCAAATTGGTGAGGGAGGAGAGCACCTCCAGTACGTATGCCACCGCCTGCACCAGAATGCTGTAGAGCAGTGCCGTCTGAGCGGCGTCCTCACTGCCCACGGTGATGCGAAGCCTAACCGCCTCGATCTCAAAATGCTTGCCGAAGGATCTGCCGAGCGATTTCAGCGCATCGAGCCCCATATAGACGAGGTCGAGGATATCGGCGAGCCCTTTTTTCTTTTTGGGCTTCTTTGAAGCGCTCTCGTCCTTGGCTTTCTTCTTATTTGCCGCCTTTTCGGCTTTTTTTGCCTTGCTTTGGGCTTTCTTTGCCTCTTTTTTGGCTTTCAGCTTAGCTTCCTTTGCAAGCAGCTTACGGTACTTTTTCGGGGAGAAGTCGTCGGGGTCGAGCGGCTTCTTCGGCTTTTTCGGCATGATCTGCACGGTCTTGCCGAGCAACTTGACCTTCAGAGTCAGCTCGCCGTTAAAGATGACCACGATCTGCGCTCGGATCATACCCACCAGCCGCAGGCAGAGCAGGATGATCGCGAAAATCAGCCATCCCTTCATGTACTCACTCCTTTCGGTAAAATTGCGTATCCGTTTTCTCGACGGAGATACAGAAGCAACTCGCCCTTCCCGCCTTGTTTCATCTGAAACTTAACAGATGAATTTAATTAACTTTGTAGGGACCGGCGTCCTCGACGTTCCGCAACGAAGGATTGCCGCGAATCCCACCGTCACCGCAAAGCGCACGGGACGGGCAATTCGTGAATCGCCCCTACGAAGGTAATACAAAATTGCCGATAACCTCTGTAAGAGACGGCGCCCTCGACGGTCCGCAGTTCAACTTCATTCGATCTCTTAGATCCCCTCAAAGGTAGTCTGCTCGGGGGTGTCGCCTACCGAGGGGAGCTCCTCGAGCGAGGAAAGCCCGAATACGCGCAGGAAATCGTCGGTCGTGCCGTAAAGGATCGGCTTGCCGGGCACGTCGAGCCGACCCTTGGATTCGATGAGGCTCTTTTCCGAGAGCACGCTCAGTGCATAGGAGGAATCGACCCCTCTGATCTGCTCGATGACCGCCTTGGTCACCGGTTGGTTGTAGGCAATGACCGCCAGCACCTCGAGGCAGGAATTCGACAGCTTGCCGCTTTGACGAATGCCCATCGCGGTGCGGATGTAGTTTTCGTAAGCCTCTTTGGTGCAAAGCTGACATTTGTTGTCGTAGGTAACGATCTGAATGCCGCGCTTTTCGTCTTGATACGCCGCTTTCATGCGCCGGATCGTGTCGCGCACGTCGGTCTCGGAGACCATTGCCGCCGCCGCCAGCTTATCGTATTCGATCGGGTAGCCTGTGGCAAACAGGATGGCTTCGAGCGTCGCTTCAAGCGGTAGCTCGGGGGTTGTCTCTGCTTCGGCTGCCTCGACTATCTCTTCGGTCAGCGTCTCATTTGCTTCTGTCATGACGCTACCTCCTTTGTCAGTATGGATAAGTAGACCTCGTCGCCCGCCTGCTCTGCGGCAAGTCTGCCCGAGCGGATGAGCGTAAGCAGTGCGAGAAAGGATGTGATCAGCTCAGAGCGGTCGCTGTTGGTCGCAAGCAGGAGCTGATCAAAGGAGGTCTTCCCTTTTCTGCGCAGGTATCGCAGAATGGTGAACACCTTCTCGGGCACGGGGGTGATTTTTTTGGTCAGAATGGTCGCAAGCGTTTGCTTGGGTACGTCGGTATGCGATTCGGCATACTGCTGTTGACGCACGAAAATACGCTCGAAGGCTTTGATCAGGAGCAGACTGTCGTGATCTGCCGTGAAGGAGCGGTCGATGCCCACCTCGTCGGCTTCTTTGATATAGCGCCCAAAGTATTGCAGATAGCGATTGTTCAGCTTGACCGCTCCTTCCTTGGCCTTGCGGTACTCGACGAGTGCGTCTACCAGCGGCTTGCGGGGGTCTTCCTCCTTTTCGGAGGAGCGAGGCAGGAGCATTCGGCTCTTGATGAGCATCAGCCGCGATGCCATCTCCAAAAACTCGCCCGCAACGTCCATGTCCATCTTTTGGAGCTGTTCGATGTATTCCATATATTGGGTAAAGATCAGCGAGATGGGGATGTCGTAAATATTCAGTTTGTTCTTATTGATGAGCGAGAGGAGCAGGTCGAGCGGTCCGTCATAGACCTCTAAATGAAAGTTTAATACTTCGTTTTCCATTATATAAAGATTCCTATCACTTGTACGACGAGCCACGACATACCGTCTATCACAGCGCCTGCGATCGTGCTGAGTACGCCCGACATCGAGCCTGTCATGAGCAGTGCGAGCATAACGAGCACGATGATCCGCTCGTAGCGCATGATTCCAAAATACCACTTGGTCGGCAGGAAGATGAAGGCAATGCGCGAACCGTCAAAGGGCGGTACGGGGATGAGATTGAAGACGGCAAGGTAGGCGTTGAGGACGGCGAAATATTCGAAAAAGGTCAGAATAATCTGCGCCAGTATCGGATCGATCGTGACCGATGACATGATCAGCATCGAAACGTAGAAGAGGATCACACCGACAAACGCTAAAATGAGGTTCATCACGGGCCCCGCGAGGGCGGTCAGTGCCATGCCGAGCTTGGGCTTCTTATAGTAGCGCGAGTTAACGGGCACGGGCTTCGCCCATCCGACACCGACCAGCAGCATGGCAAGCGTACCGAGCGGGTCAAGGTGCTTTATGGGATTGAGGGTCAGTCTGCCCAGGTTGTACGCCGTAGGGTCACCGAGCTTATAGGACATCCATCCGTGTGCCACCTCGTGGAAGGTCAGCGCAATCAGGATCACGGGCAGTGTGAGCAGAAATTCGATCAGAATCCAACGAGGATCGCTTCCGTTGCCCAATAATAAATCAAGTAACATCGATTTTTTTCTCCGTATCAATAAAAGATGTTCTTTGTGTCACTCGCAGGGCAAGTATTTGCCCTGTGAATATACCCAAAGCCAATAGTTTTCAACCGAGAGGGGGGGAAGAAACCATCTCAAACGCCGAAGTTTTCTTCCCCCTCTCGGGCTCTCCCCCAACTTCCTTGGCTCTCGATTTTCTGAAATTTGTTATAATCCGCAGGGCAAGTATTTGCCCTGCTTTATAAAAGTTTTTGAAGGTTGTTAGGGAACTTTTTTCAAAAAGTTCCCTAACCGGGGTGCAGGGGCAGCGCCCCAATCATACATCATTCCTATAAAGATCCTCGTAGGATTCGCGGGCGATGCCGAGGGTGTCCTTGCCGTCAGCGATCAGGACGAGGGCGGGACGGGGGACACGGTTGTAGTTGGACGCCATCGAGTAGTTGTAAGCGCCCGTTACGAGGACGGCGAGGGTGTCACCGCGGACGGGGGTCTGGAGCGCCATGCCTTCGCCGATGAGATCGCCCGATTCACAGCAGCGGCCTGCCACCGTGCAGGTGAGATCCTTCTCCTGAGCCGCCTTGTTGGCGAGGAGAACTTCGTATTTCGACTGGTAGAGCGCATAACGGGGGTTGTCGGTCATACCGCCGTCGATCGAGACGTAGGTGCGGTAGCCTTCGATGTCCTTGACCGTGCCGACGGTGTAGAGGGTGATGCCTGCCGCCGCGACGATCGAGCGTCCCGGCTCCATGAGGATGGCGGGCTTGTTGAGAGAACGCTCGGCGCAAATGGTATCGATCTGTGCGCCGATGGCGGCGATGTTCGCGGCAATGTCAACGGTCGGCTGATCGTCGGTATAGCGAACGCCGAAGCCGCCGCCGAGGTTGATCTTCTTCGCCTCGTAGCCCGTTTTTTCCTTCATTTCGGCTACGAAATCGAACATGACCTTCGCCTGGTCGATGTAGGGTTCAGCCTCGAAGATCTGCGAGCCGATGTGACTGTGGTAGCCGTCGAGGACGAGATTTTTCTTGGTGAGCGCCAGTTTGACCAGCTTCTCTGCCTGTCCCGTTGCGATCGGCGTGCCGAACTTCGAGTCGAGCTGACCCGTGGAGATGGCTTTCTGCGTGTGAGGGTCGATGTTGGGGGTCAGACGGAGCATGATGTGCTGTTTCACGCCCAGCTCGCCTGCGATGCGGTCGAGCGATTCGAGCTCTTCGAAGGAGTCGACCATAAATTCGCCCACGCCCTCCTTGATGGCGATCTCGAGCTCGTTGTCGGGCTTGTTATTGCCGTGCAGACAAGCTCTCGAGAGCGGGAAGCCCGCCGCCTTCGCGGTAAAGAGCTCGCCGAGCGAGACGAGGTCTACGTTCACGCCTTCATCTGCCATGATACGGTAAATTCCCTTGAAGGAAAGCGCCTTGCTCGCATAATGGATGCAGCTTCCCTCTCCGAGATAGCGCTTCATCGCGTCCTGATAGACGCGGCAGTTCGCACGCACCGCGTCTTCATCGAGCAGATAGAGCGGAGTGCCGTACTTCTTCGCCATTTCAACGGTGTCAACCCCGCCGAGCGTCAGGTGTCCTTCTTTGTTTACATCATAGTGAGGGTAAAGCATTTTTTGATCTCCTTCTTTTTGGGGCTCTGCCCCCCCAGCAAGGGCGCCGCCCTTGCATCCCGGCAGGAACCTTTTGAAAAGAAGTTCAGCACTGGGGCTCCGCCCAAGTGCGGATCTTCAAAAACTTTTGAAAGGGATTTTTTGTATTGGTTGGGGGACAGAGGATTTGTTTTCCTGTATTGTTTGTTTGAGTATTTCCTTATTTTTCCGCTTATTGCAGATGACGAAAAATTTCGCTCCAGACCGCTTCCTTACCCTCTCCCTTGAGCGCCGAGAAGGGGATGATCGCCACGTCCTTCAAAAGGGGCATCGCGTGAAGCTTCTCGATCTGCGCAGTTCGGTCGGTCTTGTTGAGCTTATCGGCTTTAGTCGCAACCACGAAAAAGGGCATTTTCATCTGCGTGAGAAAATCGAGCATCATGAGATCGTCCGCCGTCGGACCGACCTTCAGGTCAATCAGCTGGATGACCGCCACGGGTGCACCCGCCCCCGTGAAATACTGCTCGGTCAGCGTCGACCAGACTGCCTGACTGTCGGCAGAGCGCCTTGCATAGCCGTAGCCGGGCAGGTCGACCAGATAGAGGGCGCCGTCCACCTCGTAGAAGTTGATGGTCACCGTCTTTCCGGGGCTCGAGCTCACTCTCGCGAGGCTCTTGCGCCCCGCAAGCGAGTTGAGCAGTGAACTCTTACCAACGTTCGAGCGCCCCGAAAAGGCGATCTGCGGCTTGCCGTCATGGGGAAACTGCTTGACAAGCCCCGCGGTCAGTTTAAGGATTACTTTGTTTGTATTGATTTTCATTTTTGACTCCCTTGGGGTTCGGGATGGCGTAGATGGTCGGATCGACTGTATTTTCGGCTGTGCTCGGCTGTTCAGCCAGTGCATTGGCGAGCACGTCATCGACCGTTTTGCAGAAAACGTAGTTCATTCCCTCTTTGAGGAAGGCATCGAGCTTTTCGTAGTCCTGTCGGTTGTCCTCGGGCACGAGTACCGTCTTGACGCCCGCTTTATACGCCGCCATCGACTTCTCTCTCAGCCCGCCGATGGCAATGACCTTGCCGCGCAGGCTGACCTCACCCGTCATGGCGACCTCCCGTCTGACGGGGATGCCTGCCAGTGCGCTGATCAGCACGGTCACCATCGTCACACCTGCGGAAGGTCCGTCCTTAGGGACAGCCCCTTCGGGGAAGTGAACGTGTACATCGGTGTTTTTATAGTAATCTTTGTCGATGCCGAACTGTGCCGCCTTCGAGCGCACGATGCTCCATGCGATCTTCGACGATTCCTTCATCACGTCGCCCAGCGAGCCCGTGATCTCGAGTTTGCCGCTGCCCGACATGGGGAGCGCCTCGACTTGGAGTAGATCGCCGCCCGCTTCGGTATAGGCGAGCCCATTGACCAGCCCTACCGAATCGCAGTCGGGCAGTTTTTCATCGATGATCTTTCTCGGACCGAGATAAGCGGGAATATCGGCTTTTTTGAGGGTA
Organism: uncultured Lachnospiraceae bacterium; assembly: GCA_964426285.1. Classification (GTDB taxonomy): domain Bacteria; phylum Bacillota; class Clostridia; order Oscillospirales; family CAG-272; genus CAKSQF01. The sequence continues at coordinate 6,466 of CAYRQA010000068.1, forward strand.
TAGCGCTTCTTTTCGGGATTTTCGAGCAGCTTTTTGTCCACTTTGCGGCAAATGGTCGCCAGCTCACGCTCGAGGTTGCGCACGCCCGCCTCGCGGGTGTAGCCGTCGATGACCTCTGTCAGCGCTTCGTCATCCACTCTGAGTTGTCTGCCGCTCAGTCCGTGACGGTTCATCTGCTTGGGCAGCAGATGATTCTTCGCGATCGACAGTTTTTCGGAGCGGGAGTAGCTCTTGAGCTGAATGATCTCCATTCGGTCGAGCAGGGGACGGGGAATGGTATCGAGTGTGTTGGCGGTCGCGATGAAGATACAATCGGAAAGGTCGTAGGGGAATTCGAGGAAGTGATCTCTGAAATTCTTGTTCTGGTCGGGGTCAAGCACCTCAAGCAGTGCCGCAGAGGGGTCGCCGTGCGCGTCACGGGTGAGCTTGTCGATCTCATCGAGCAGGATGAGCGGATTGCTCGACTTGGCACGGGTCAGCGCATCTATGATGCGCCCGGGCATCGATGCGACGTAGGTCTTGCGGTGACCGCGGATGTCCGATTCGTCGCGCACGCCGCCGAGTGAGATGCGCACGAACTTACGGTGGAGCGCCTTGGCGATCGAGGAAGCGACCGATGTCTTGCCGACACCGGGTGCGCCGGCCAGACAGATGATCTGGTTCTTGAGCGAATCGGTACGCGTGCGGACGGCTATGTATTCAAGGATGCGTTCCTTGATCTCCTCCATGCCGTCGTGGTCTTTATCGAGGATCTTTCGTGCCGCGTCGATATCGAGCCGATCGGTCGTCTTCTTGCCCCAAGGGAGCTCGAGGCAGGCATCGAGATAGCCGCGGATGACGTTCGCTTCGGGCGAGACGGCGGGGATCTTCGAGAGTTTATGGGCTTCTCTGAGCAATCTTTCGCGGATCTCGTCGGGCATCGGAAGGGTGATGATCTTGTGGACGTACTCGTAAATGTCGTCGTCCTCATCCTCGTCCTCGCCCAGCTCCGATTTGATGACCTTGAGCTGTTCGCGCAGGTAGTAGTCGCGCTGATTTTCTTCGATCCGCTGACGGGTCTTTTTGTGAATGTCGAGCTCCTGCTTCAGGAAGCGGATCTCCTTATCGAAGACTGCAGAAAGCCGCTCGAGACGGGCAATGGGGTCGAATTCTTCGAGGATCAACTGTTTATGCTCTGTGCGGATGAGCACGCTGCTCGCGATGAGGTCAGCCATCTGACCGCTGTTTTCGAGGTTCTTGATGGTCGATTCGAGTTCCTTGCTGAACTCGGGGAGCATACGGATAAAGCGGTCGAATTTTGCGAGCACGTCCGCGCGAAGGGTCTCTTCCCTGCCCGTCTCGGCATCTGCCTGTACGGTCTTGAAAACGACCCGCGCGGCAGGATAGTTCGCATCCGCCATCGCGACCAGCTCGCCTCTGCACATACAGTCAAGCTGTACCCGCAGTGCGCCCGATGAGAGGCGCACGAACTTTTTGATGGTCGCCACCGTTCCGACACGGTAAAGATTTTCCTCCAGTGTTTCATCCGAGGCAGCCGACGGATCAAGCGTTACCAAAAATACGGTCCCGTCCCCGAGATGTGCCGCTTCGAGCGCACGGATATCCTCAGCTTTGCCTGCTTCTATGCTGAAAGGGATCGAGGGAAACGCCACCGTTCCCTTCAGCGCCAGCAGCGGAAGCGTCCGCGCCTTGGTTTTTTCGATATATATAGACATTTTATGGATAGCTCCTTGTGCACGATAGTATAATACAGTTTATTCTATCACAAAAGTGCCTCAAAATCAAGGACTTTCATGATTTTTTACATATTTCACACTCGTTTATTTTTGTCTGCGCCCAGCCGTCCGCCCCGTGACCTTTTTGACCCTTCCGCATAGACTGACAAAGGGAGCCATGCTCCCCAAAAAGAACAAGGAGAATAGAAATATGGACTATCAAAAAGCCTGCGGTTGCCGCATGGGGCGTGCCTACGCACCGCCGGTCTACCGAACCATGCAGATGAACAATGCCCATCTGAAGTCCTGCGAACAGCGCGACCACCCCACCGCCTATCAGGGTGAACGGGTGCACCAAATGCAGCAGGGCGTTCGTATGGGGGTGGTGCGATCGGAACAATCCCCCAACTGCTGCGGCGATCCGAATCAGCACTCCCCTTCGCTTGCCATCGTCACCTCGCCCGATCATGTCTGGCAGAAGCTCTACACCCCCTGTGACGCCATGGCGCACGGTACACTCTTCTGCGAGCTTTACAAGCCGATGGTCGGATGCAGAACGGGAGGTCGGATGAGATGAACGAACGCCAAAACGCCATGCGCAAGCTGCAAACACTCGATTTTGCCCTGCTTGAGACTGTCCACTATCTGAACGGGCATCCTCACTGCATGGAGGCACTCGAATACTACAAACAAGTCAAAAAAGAAGCGCTCGAAGCACGCAAGGCTTACGAGAGCGCCTATTCGCCCGTTACGATGTACGGCGAAAATGACAGCGACTGCTGGGAATGGGTCATGTCCCCCTGGCCTTGGGAAGGTGAGGCAAACTAATGTGGATCTATGAAAAGAAATTGCAATACCCCGTCTGCATCAAGACGCCCAATGCGAATAACGCGAAGATCATCATCTCACAAGTGGGAGGTCCCAATGGGGAGAAATGAGAAGTTTTTCGGAAAACAACCGATTGAGGAATAATGTGCAAATTCCACGGCTAAGCCGTGGAATTTGAAATTTATCTTATTTTCCGACTTTCTGCTCGTGCAGAAAGTCTCGCAAAGAGCACGTTA
>CAYRQA010000069.1:0-9225 GCA_964426285.1 uncultured Lachnospiraceae bacterium
CTTTGCGTCGCTTTCTTTCAAGAAAGCGACCGGGATGCAAGGGCAGAGCCCTTGCGCTTAATTACTCATCTTCGAATCGACGTCCATGAATTGGTCGATCGATTCTTTGAGGCGAACGAGGACCTGTTCCATGGGGATGGCGTCGATCTGGGTAGCCGCGGCATCGTAGTGACCGCCGCCGCCGAGGCGTTCGAGGATGATCTGCACGTTGATCGTACCGGTCGAGCGGGCAGAGATACGGATGGCGCCGTCGATCTGACAGAGCGCGAAGGAAGCGAGCACGTTGTCTGCGGTCAGCAGTTTGTCGGCGATCTTGGCGGCAATGATGCGATCGGCGGCGGTGTTGTCCTCGTAGGGATTGACGGCGATCGCGATATACTTGCGGTAGCGGGCGATGTTGATCTCAAAGCGAGCCTCACGCTCGATGTCGCTTAGCTCACTGCGGAAGAATTCCTGCACTTCGATCGGGTCGGCACCCTCACCGCGCAAATAGAGCGCGGCGGTAAAGGTACGCACACCCGTGTTCAGTGAGAAGCGCTTGGTGTCGAGGATGATACCTGCGTAGAGCAGCTCGGCTTCTTCCTTCTTAATAGACCCGAGCCCCGACTGTTCGATGATCTCGGAGACCAGCTCGGAGGCAGAGGAGGCAGAAGGCTCGATGTAGTAGAGGGCAGGGGGGATCTCAAATTCGGTGGTCAGACGGTGGTGATCGATGTAGACGACGCGGTGCACGTTCTCGGCGATCGCGGGGGCTTCAAACTGCTTGGGATTGTTGACGTCGGTGATGATCAGCAAGGTTTTCGAGTTGATGAGGTTTTGCCCCGTCTCGGCATCGACGAACATATCCTTGTAGGCGGGGATGGAGGAGAGAATGGCATAGCATTTTTTGAGGTTGGGGTCATCTTTGGGGGCGATGATATTGCACTTGACACCGCACATCATGCAGAAGCGTGCCATGCCGACGCAAGCGCCGAAGGAATCGAAATCGGGGTTGCGGTGACCCATGATCAGCACGTTGCGGCTGACGGAGACCAAGGAAGCAAGCGCCTGAGCGATGGTGCGCGACTTGATGGTCGTGCGCTTCTGAACCGTCTTGGTGATGCCGCCGAAGAAATCGACGCCCGTGTCTTTTTTTACGACTGCCTGGTCACCGCCGCGGCTGAGCGCCATTTCAAGCGCAGATGCGGCGCTCTTTTCCTTTTCGCTGAGCGTTTCGCCGACAGTCGAGGTGCCGATCGAGACGGTCACGGGGAAGTAGTTGGCGCCTACGCGGATCGCGCGCACCTTTTCGAGAATCTCGAATTTCTGATCGATGAAGCCGTCCAGAAACTTGGCTTTGTAGAGGAAAACGTACTTGTCGCGCTCGTAGCTTTTGAGAATGCCGTTGACCGAATCTGCCCAGTCGCGCAGGATGATCTCGACCTGTGCCGCCGCGGAGCTGATATTTTCCTGCTCGATCTGCATCAGCTCATCGAGGTTGTCAATGACGATGTAGGCGACCAGCGTTTCGTTTTCCAGCTGACTGTTCAGCGTCGATTCGAGGTCGGTGATGTCATACCAAACGGTGATAAACAGATTGACGGCGTTCGGGGAGGCGATATGCCCTTTCAAACGGTAGATGCGCTCGCCGACCGTGCATTTGCAATCCTCTCCGCTGTCGAGCATTGCCATCATGGTGCGCAGCTCGATGCCGGTAACGTCTTCGAAGTCCTTGGAGGCAATGCCTGCATCGCGCATCAGTGCACGGAATGCCTTGTTGCCCCATTGGATCTTGCCCTGCTCGTCACAGGCGGCGATGGGGGTTACGATGTTGTTGTAGAGCCCCGAGCTCAGGTCGGAGCTGTAATGCTTCTCGAGGTCGAGCTCGAAGCAGCGGAAGTAGATCAGCCGCACGATGAAGAGCGCCAGCGCAGAGGTGAGCAGATAGAGGATGATCACCAGAAGAACGGCGATCGGCGGGCTCATGACGGCACTGCTCAGTATGAGCTGCAAAATGACAAGGTGCAGTACGGCAAGCAGAGCGAGGACGACCAGTCGAAGATTCTGCTGCTCGGTAAGTCTTGCGAAGAATTTTTTCATAGGTGACATTTGTCTCCTTTGAGCGAATTAGCATAGTTACGAGGGCTGCCAAGGGGTATCCTGCGGCTTGCTCGGCGCTGTTTTGGGAAAGAGCAGCTGCATGGCACCCGACAATGCGATAAAATAGAGGATCAGGAACGGGGAGAGGAAGAGCAGGAGCAGGACGAAAAGGAAGATCATGAAGATCGGTATGCGGCGACCGGGACGGAAGAAGCGTGCCTTCCAGTAAGAACAGCCGACGCAGATGAAGCCGGGGGTGAGGATCAGCAGGAGGTTGAAAAAGACGGCGGATAACCAGCCGACCGATTCGGGGAAGGGGAGGACAGCAAGGACCGCGGTGAGCAGGAAGATTGCGGCTGAGGAGCGATTCATGGTCACCTTCCAGTCGGCAAAGCGATCGGCACCGTAGAGGTAGTTTTTGAAGATAAGGCGCAGGATAACGGTCGAAAGCCAGACGGTAGCGAGGCAGAAGTCGATCAGAATGGAGGGAAGCAGGGTCATCGTCAATCGGAAGGTCTCGAGCAAGACCTCTTCATTCAGCGTATCCTGCAGCTCGCCGAGCGCGCTCGACAGATATTGGTTGGCATAGGTCAGGTAGGTCTCCTCCATCGAAGCGTAGAGCTCTTTGAAAAGATCGAGCGAGAGTCGATGGTAGGTGGTATAGATGGCGATCAGGTAGCAGGCGAGGTAGAAGATACCCAGTCCGATGGCGGCGAGGATGATGCCGCAGGTGCGGCTGTAGCGTTTGCGGATGGTAAGGGTCAAAAATGCGGTAGCGGGGGCAAAGGCAGCGGCGGCAAAGCAGAACGCCGTGTTTCGGGTCAGCAAGAAGACGATCGCGGAGATCCCGACTGCGGCGCCGCTCAGGACGAGCAGGATGCGGGCGTAGGTCATACGTGGGATCGAGAGCAGTGCGACCGAGGCAAAGCTGACGGCGAGCATGGTAAAGATAGGGGTATAGGCGAAGATGCCGCTGAGAAGGGCGAGGACGAAGGCGGTGATCAGATAGACCCGCACGGTGCGGGCAGAGGGCATCTTGGGGTTTTGCATGGTATACATCATTTCGGGGAATACCTCGGAAAATATTTCTTGAGCGGATTGTGTGTTTATTATATCATGATGTCCGAAGACTTGCATTGCAAGTTTCAGGCTGAAGAAAAATGCTCTGTCAAAGAGGATTGGTTAACTTGACCAAAGAATAATCGTCCACTTGTAGGGGCGGATTCCATATCCGCCCGTCCTCGTGCACACCGTAGCAATAAGGGAGAAAATCTTTCGTCGCGGACAGTCGAGGACGCCTGTCCCTACAATTGATTTTGATTGTTTATCCGATAGAGGAGTGAATAACTGACTTTGTCAGCAGCCCAAAGACTTGCATCGCAAGTCTTTCTGCGTTTATTATATAATGACGCAAAAATGCTTGCTCGCAAGGGCATTTTTGCGAAGCCATCAATAACGCAGACGTGCAAAGCACGATGGGCGCAGCCCAAAGACTTGCATCGCAAGTCTTTCTGCGTTTATTATAACATAAAAAGAAGCGATTGTAAAGCAAAAGACAAAAAACTATTGACTAATTTTGAAAAAAAGTATATACTGATAGCATAACAAGCGAATCTGACCGCCTTGTGAAGAAGAGCGGTCAGCTCAATGAACTTTATTTGCGAGAGGAAAGAAATAATGAAGCGTTTTAATGAGATCGCGCCCGAAAAGATAAGCGAAAACGTATTTCACGAGATCGGCAAGGAATGGATGCTGCTCACGGCATGGGATGCAAAGCAGCAGAAGGTCAATGCCATGACCGCCAGCTGGGGGGCAATGGGCATTCTCTGGAATATGCCGGTGCTCATCTGCGTGGTCCGTCCGCAGCGCTATTCGCTCGGTCTGATCGAGCAGGAAGCACACTTCTCTGCCTGCATTCTCGAGAGCGAGCATCACGATGCGCATAAGATCTGCGGCTTCAAAAGCGGCAGAGAGCTCGATAAATGCGCCGAAGCGGGACTGGTCCCCGTGGCGCTCGACGGCGTTTACGGCTTTGAACAGGCACGACGGGTGTATAAGCTCACAAGGCTCGCTACCTGCGATATGAAGGAAGCCGACTTTATTGATAAAAGTCTGCTCTCGACCTATGCGGCAGGTGATTTTCACCGCGTGATCGTCTGCAGGATCGATAAAGTATTTGACGCCGAGGCGTAAGTTTCATACAAAATAATCGGAGAAATGAAAATGCAGGAATATCTGGAAGCAGGAAAAATTGAAAATACACACGGTGTGAAGGGCGATCTCAAGGTCGATTGCCGCTGTGACAGTCAGGCGGTCTTTGCAGAGCTGGACACCCTCTACCTGAAGGAAAAAGGCGAATACAAGCCCTGCCGCGTGAACAAAAATCAGCCCTATAAGGGCAAAATGCTCGTGCACCTCGAGGGCGTGGAATCGATGGAGGATGCGATGCTCCTTAAAAATCGCACGCTCTACGCCCATCGATCTGCCTTCGATCTGCCCGAGGGGAGCTTCTTCATCGCCGACCTCATCGGCACGCCCGTGATCGATGCGGCTACCGAAAAGGTCTACGGCAAGGTCACCGACGTCGTCAATTACGGCGGCGGCGACCTGTACGAGCTCAAAAACGAAGAGGGCAAGACCATGCTCCTGCCTGCGGTAGAAGCCTTCGTGCAGAAGGTAGAGCCGGGAGAGGGCGTATATGTGACGCCGATCGAGGGACTGCTCGAATGAGATTTGACGTACTTACCCTATTCCCCGAGCTGATCGAGCAGGTGACGGCAAGCAGTATCATCGGCAGAGCACGGACTGCGGGCATCATCGAGGTAAACGCCCACAATATCCGCGATTATTCGCAGGACAAGCACCGCAGGGTCGATGACACCCCCTACGGCGGCGGCATGGGAATGCTCATGGCGGCAGAGCCGATCTATTGCTGTTGGAAGGATGTCTCCGAACAGGGGAGCGGCAGTACCCGCACGATCTACCTGTCCCCGCAGGGCAAGGTGCTCACGCAAAAAACAGCCGTCTGTTTGACGCAGTATGACCGACTGATCCTCCTGTGCGGTCATTACGAAGGGGTCGACCGCCGCGTGGTCGACGAGATCGTCGACGAGGAGATCTCGATCGGCGACTATATCCTCACAGGCGGTGAACTGCCCGCCTGCATCCTCATCGATGCAGTTTCACGCCTTATCGATGGCGTGCTTGCGGATGCTTCCTGCTACGAAAACGAGAGCATCGCAAGCGGACTGCTCGAATATCCGCAGTATACGCGCCCCGCAGAGTGGCACGGAAAAAAAGTGCCGCAGGTATTGCTTGAGGGCAATCATGCGCAGATCGAGAAGTGGCGAAGAGATGCGGCGCTTACGCTGACCGAAAAAAATCGCCCTGATCTGATCTGAATTGGTTTGTTATTTATTGATTTTCAATTATTTGCAGTTGGAGGTGAGTGCGTGACGAGGCAAACACGCAGTTCGAAGCCGAAAGGCAAGAGCGCTCTGCTGAAAATCATAGCCGGAAAGGTCGATCGGCTGTACGATCTGCTTAAGACGTCGGTGCTTGCGCGCATTTTGTGCAGTTATGACCTGCTGCAGGGGTGGGTCGAAGACTCCTTCTTCGTGGAACTTGTGCGCAAACTGACTGTTGCGCTCAAAAAGAAGTTTGGAAAGACACCTCGCAGAGAGAGCAGCAATGAAGGGCTCAATCATCGTGAAGTGGGCATATTTATCCCCGCTTCACTCCATAAATCATTCAAAACAAGACTTTCCGAAGCGGTAGAGGATAGCATCATCATCGAAAAAGCGGTTGCGTTTTTGCGAATGCTCCTCTTTGTGCCGATGATCTCCTACGGCGTTTTCCTTTTCGCATTCGGTCTGTCTACCACGGTCATTCAAGCGCTCCTCTTCTTCCTGCGAGGACAGTCGTCGGGCGCGGCGCTCGATTTGTTTACGGGGCTGTCGCTCGTATTGCTTTCACTTCCGGTGATGTTCAAGGGCTATGAATCGCTCCTTGCGTGCATGAAAAAGAGCGTGTTCGGCAGCTTCATCATTCGCTCGATGTTCGGGATAGATGAAGGCACAAATGAAAAAAACGGTATAAACGGCGTCAACTTCATGCTCTTTGTGGCAGGTGCGGTCTGCGGGCTTGCGACCTTCATCTTTCCGCCCATGCAGGTCGTCTCGCTGCTTGTAGTGCTCTTCCTCGCAGTCGGTGTGATCTTCGTCCCCGAAGCGGGATTGCTGCTGCTCTTCACCTTCTTCCCGTTTATGGGTTACCTATCGCATACCTCGATCTTCTGCGGCATTGCAGTCCTCTACGTGGGCGTATGCTGGCTGATCAAGTTGGCGCTCGGGAAGCGCAGCTTTTCGGTCGAGTTGAGCGATGCGCTCGTGCTGGCGCTCATGCTGATGGTGTTTATCAGCGCATTTGCAGGCGGACAGCTTTCGAGTGAAAGTGCACTGCTTTATCTGGCGATGATGGCGGGCTATCTGATCGCGGCAAACCTGCTCCGCAGTAAGCAGTGGATCAAACGCTGCTCGGACGGGCTGATCCTCTCTTCCTTTGCGGTGGCGCTGATCGGACTGGTTCAGTGGGTGAGCGGCAAGACCGTCACTTCGGTGTTCGGAACGAAGCTCGTCCTCGGATGCTATCTGCTCTCGATCATTCCTTTGGTGCTGGCAAGACTTAGTGCCGCAAAGGGGAAAAATGAAAAATTCCGTTACTTTATCGGACTGCTTCTGCAGTGCGGCGTGATTTTTGCGAGCTCCTCACGGCTGGCAATGTTGGTCTGCATCATCGAACTGGTGGTATTCGGATTTCTCTCTTCGAGAAAAACATTGCCGATCCTGTTGGTTTTGGTATTACTGTTGCCGATTCTTGCCTGCCTGCTCCCCCTTTTCCCGAATCTGACCGCATCGCTCGGTCGTCCGCTGTCGGATGGCAGAGCAGAGGCGGCGCTCGAACTCTTTTCCTTGATCGGAAAAGCACCGCTCACGGGCATCGGCATGAGCGACAGTCTGCTCATGCCGGCACTGCCCGAGGACGGTCTCAGTGCGACCCCTGAGCTGAGCAACACTTATCTGCGATTGGCGGTTCAGCTTGGACTGCCCGGGCTGGTGCTCTTTGTGCTGGTCGTGCTGGTGTGGATCATTGCGGGCTGTACGTTGATCCGAAGCGGCAATGCAGGCAGACGGGAAAGCTGCTATACCCGCGGCAGTATCACGACCCACATCGGACTGCTCATTATGGGTTGCTTTTGTTACTTGTGGTCGGATTATCGGCTGCTGATGATCTTCTGGTGCCTTTCGGGGCTCTATCAGGCGGTGCGAAAGTACTCGATCGAGCATGAAAGCCGAAAGATGGACGAGGAAGTGCCTGCGCATGAAGTACAGTGGGTGAACGTCGATCTTTATTTCGACAAGGCAGGCAAACCGATCGGCAGTGAATATCACCTCGCAGAGCCGAGAATGGGAGGAAATGAGAAATGAACCGAAATCAAACCAAGATAAAACGCAAAAAGATCAGCCCGGTCGACATTGTTATCGGTGTGATCTTTCTGGTCGCCCTGCTGTCGATGATCTATCTGCTCATTGCACTGTTCACCAATGACGGTGCTGACAGCCATACGGGCGTCGCGGCTGACTGTCAGGTCGTGATCGAAAATGTGGACACCGAACGCTTCAGCATCACCCTGAATGAAGTGACGGGCGGTGTGGAGTGCGGCTTCCTGCAGGCGGGCGATCAGGTATATGACCCGCAGAGCGGGGAAGCCATCGGTCGGATCACCGCCGTTGCCTATGAGCTCGCTACCGCACCTACGGGCGAGGTGGATGAGGAGGGTAACCTGCTTTACGTCGAATATCCCGGTTATGTGAATCTCATCCTCACCATCCGTACCGAGCTTGCGAGCGAGCAGAGCTATACGGTAGGCACGCTGAATTTGCAGATCGGACAGAGATTCAGTTTGCGGACGGCATCCTATGAGGCTGTCGCACGTGTGGAAAATATGGAAACGGGGGTGAGCTGAGATGGCAGGTAAGACGAAGGCGCATTTTAATATCGTGGACTTTTTGTTGATCGCACTGTTGCTGCTCGCGGTCGTTGCCATTTTCCTGCGTCCGACGGTGGTCGAGCAAATCGGCAAGCTCTCTGCCAATGACACGGTGATCGTCAGCTTTGTGGCAGACGATCTGACGGCTGCGCAGATCGAGCAGATGGCTGAGGGGGATCTGCTCAGCTATCAGGGCGAACGCTTCGGTGAGCTGACTGCCTTCAGTTCGCGTCCGGGGGAGACGATGCAGCTGATCGATCCCGAAGGCAGTGCCGAGCACGCATACTTCCAAAAGGTCACTTTGACGGACAGCCATACCGTCAAGGGGCAGCTGCGGCTGACCGGCAGTGATCGGGAAAACGGCTTCTATGTAGGCGGGAATCTGTATGTGGGAGTGGGCACAGTGCTGTATTTACAGGCGGATTCTTATGTAATGACTGTGCAAATCACTGGAATTTCGTAACTTGACAGCTTTTTTGAGCATAGGACTTGATTTTAGAGCGAATGTTTGCTATAATATCAAAAAAGAAGAATCACAATTTGAAAAATATCAATAGCACTAAGAACAGGAGCTAAATCATGATTACCCGTAATGTTACCATTCAGAATGCAGTCGGTCTGCACGCAAGACCCGCTACTTTCTTCACTCAGAAGGCCAATTCCTATAAGAGTTCCGTTTGGGTAGAGTATAATGAACGGAAAGTCAACGCCAAGAGCTTGCTCGGTGTGCTCTCTATGGGAATCATCAAAGGCATGACCATCACCTTGATCGCCGATGGCAGTGACGAGGAAGAGACGCTGGACGGTCTGTGCGCATTCCTGTCGAATGAGATCGCAGACTAAGCGAAAGGTCTATTGGTACAAACGAATCGGGCAGACTGCCATCGGCGGTCTGCCTCTTTTGCAATCAGCGGAGAATTGACCGATGCGAGCTTGTAGGGGCGAATGACATTCGGCTTCGCCGAAGTCGAACGAATCGCCCGTTCGAACGGCTCACCGATATGTAATCCGGTGAAATTCTCACGAGGCGGGCGATTCGTGAATCGCCCCTACGGGATTTTAGCATCCGTGCACCGCAAGCATTTGCGGTGCTTAAG
>CAYRQA010000070.1:0-9210 GCA_964426285.1 uncultured Lachnospiraceae bacterium
CCAAGAACCTTTTTTCAAAAAGGTTCTTGGCGGGATGCAAGGGCAGAGCCCTTGCTGGGGTTTGGGGCAGCACCCCAAATATAAAGGAGAATCACCATGAAAACACGATCATGCGGTGTGCTGATGCACATTTCGACCCTGCCGGGGGCGTACGGATGCGGCTCGTTCGGCAAAGAGGCATATGAGTTCGTCGATCTGCTCGCCGAGGGAGGCTTTACCATCTGGCAGACCCTTCCCTTCGGTGTGCCCGATCAGTACGGCTCGCCCTATAAGTCCTACTCGGCGTTCGCGGGCAATCCTATGTTCGTCGACCTGCCCACGCTCGCGGGAGAAGGGCTGATCACCGATGATGAGCTCGCGGCGGCAAAACAAAAATCGCCCTATCTCTGCGAATTCGACCGTCTTGCAGTCGAACGAATGCCCCTCCTCAAAAAAGCGGCGCTCCGTTTCGGCGAAGATGCGAAAAATCGCAAGCTCGTCGAGAAATTCATCAAATCCAACGCGCATCTTGCCGCTTTCTGCGACTTTATGGCACAAAAGGAAGCGACCGACGGAGATTGGACGACCTTTGCGGGCGCTCCCGATGAAGAGGCGGTCTACGTGCACGCATTCGTGCAGTATAGCTTCTTTAAACAGTGGTTTGCGCTGAAATCATACGCCAACGAAAAGGGCATCCGCATCATCGGCGACATCCCGATCTACGTTGACTTCGACAGCGCCGACGTCTACGCCAACCCTTCCCTCTTCCAGCTCGATGCACACAACCGCCCCGAGGCGGTCGCGGGCGTGCCGCCCGATTACTTCTCGCACGACGGACAGCTCTGGGGCAATCCGCTCTATAACTGGGAGAAAATGGCAAAGGACGGCTGGAAATGGTGGCGCGAGCGCATGAAATGGCAGCTCACCCTCTTCGACGGACTGCGCATCGACCATTTCCGCGCATTTTCGGCATACTTCTCGATCCCTGCCGATGCGAAGACCGCCAAGGGCGGCAAATGGGTCAAGGGACCGGGCATCGACTTCGTCCGCGCGATCAAAAAGGAAGCCAAGGGCAAGCTGATCATCGCAGAAGACCTCGGCGACATCGACGAGGACGTGGTGAAGCTGCTGAAAGCCTCGGGACTGCCGGGTATGCGCGTCTTCCAGTTCGCATTCCTGTCGGAGGACAGCATCCACCAGCCCCACTGCTACCCCGCCAACACGGTTGCCTACTCGGGCACGCACGACAACAACACCCTCCTCGGCCACCTGTGGGAGCTCGATGACGGCACGCGCCGCCATATGCTCGACTACTGCGGTCACCGCGGCGACTGGCAGTCGGGCTGTGACACGATCATCCGCACACTGCTCCGAAGCGCCGCCGAAACGGTGGTCTTCCCCGTGCAGGACCTGCTCGGCTACGGCGCTGACACACGCATGAATACTCCCGGTGTCGCCAGCGGCAACTGGGCGTACAGGGTCACAAGTGAGCAGCTCGGTGGGATTGACAGAGGGTACTGGATGCATCTGAATAAGATGTATGGAAGATAATGATCTCGCAAGGGTGCTTTTCTTGAAAGAAAAGCACCCTTAAACCCGAAAAGAACTTTATATAAAGAATCCCCGACAATGCCGGGGATTCTTTTCATTATATGCAGTTAGTCCTCAAAGATGAATTCGAGATCCGAGCGATAGGTACGAATCTTGTTTTCGTAGTCCGAGATCGTAGTCTTGAGTTGTTCAAAAGAACATTCGGGGCTCTTCACAAACTCGGCATAGGAATTGACTTCCGAATAATAAGATTTAAGCGTGGGATACTCACTGTAGTCGGAGTATTCAGATGTCATCGTCTTGAGCACTGCTCTTGCATTGGAAAGTGCATCATCCAACTCGCCTACCTTCCCATTTTCTTCGTATGCTTTAAATACGACCCATATAGTCACATTGAAATCATCAATGAAATACTTAAAATCGATAGGGTTTTCATCTTCGGTAAAGGCAATCCAGCCCGCCTGAAGTTCGCTCTCAGTCAAGTTAACTTCATCTGCAAATTCGGACAGTACTTCGTACGAGCTATACTCATCTGCATCATAGATCGAAAACCTCCACGCATTATAAATTGACGTCATCATCTCAACGCAAATGTCGGAAGCAGTGTTGAGCGAGTCATAAGTCTCTTTGCCGCATTCAAATTGCGCTTCTGTCTTGTTATCTTTGGACGCCTCGCCGCCCGAGTCTTTGGACGCCTCGCCGCCCGAGCCGCCGCAGCTTGCGAGCACCCCCATCATCATGAACACACAAAGGATAATTGCCGGAACATTTCTCTTTCTCATAATTCTCTCTCCTTAAAATCAATATACTCCATATATAGAGCATACCAATTATACTCTATATTTCGACAATTGTCAAGAGGTAGAGCATAATTTATAATGGTGCTGAGGTGAGAAATATGATTTCATACGAACCGCTTTATCGGACCATGAAAGAAAAGGGCATCACGACCTACAAGCTCATCCATCAGTTCGGCGTCAGCCGAAGCCTGCTCGACCGACTAAAGCACAATAAACCGATCAGCACCGTCACGCTGGGCGACCTGTGCAAATTCCTCGATTGCAGGGTCGAGGACGTGATCGAATATATCAAAGACGAATAACCGCCATCTCGCATGAGATGGCGGGTTTGTTTATTGGTTTTCGCGAGCAGTTTATTGCGGGCGATTCATGAATCGCCCCTACGAGCTTGTTTTTCATCTCTCGCACCTCGAGCATTCGCGGTGCTTATATAAGTTTTCGAAGGGGTCTAAGGGGGAACCTTTTTCAAAAGGTTCCCCCTTAATATTCAAAAATTCCTAAGTCCCTTCGGGTAGTGGTTCTTCGCCATGCCGCCCGAGGCTTTCACGCCGCCGATGGGCGCGCCGTGAACGGTCACTACACCCCAGCCGTCGAAGGGGGCGGGAATCGTATCGCCGTGGAGGTAGGCAGTGAGCTGTCGGCTGCCCTCTTCACTCGCGGGCGAGAGGTCGATGCGGTGGACGAAATAGCGCCCGTAGGCAGAGAAAAGCTGATGATGCGGCTGAAAACGCCCCGTTTGAGCGGCTTTGCCCTTGCCCGTCGGCTTGCCGCTGCTCACGGTCAGCGTGCCCACGCAAACACCCGGCAGGTAGACCCGTGCGGGCGGGATCGGGCACTTCGCACCGATCGCCCAGAGGGTGTCCCCTTTGATCGCCAGCCGCGGAAGGAGGATCGCCAGCCCGTCGGGGGTGAGCAGATCGGCGAAAAATGCTTCACAAATCGCTCGTTCGTCGGCAGTGAGCAGGCGAAGTGCGTCGTTTGAGGGCAATCCCCGCTTGGATGCGCCCTTTTTGCCCTTCTTGGGGGCATCTGTCACGCCGATCAGTTCAGCGAGGGTAGGCGCGCTTGATTCTGCTGTATCGGGTATCCCCTCGCGGCGCATCACTGCCAAAAACTGCCCCTCACCGCCCGAAACGTGGGGATAGAAGCGCAAGCAGTGTGCCGCCTCTTCCGCGGTAAGCGTGTATGCACCGTCGGTGAGCGGCAGACCGCTCCGTGCGATTGCCGCCACTGCCACATTCGGTGCGATCAGCGAAAAATCGCCCCTTTCGGCAAGCAGCCGCGCGACTGCTCCCTCGTTCTCGGCGACCTCGAAGGTGCAGGTCGAATAGAGCAGCAGTCCGCCCTCCTTCACCATCTTCGCCGCCGATTCGAGCAGCTCATGCTGGCGCTCGGCACACTCATCGACGAGCACAGGCGTCCACTGGGACACAGCCATCTCGTTTTTGCGGAACATTCCCTCGCCCGAACAGGGCGCATCGACGACCACAAGGTCGAAGGCTTCGGGGTAGTACTCGGCGAGCATCTTAGCATCGGCGTTGGTGACGATGGCGTTCTGCACACCGAGCCGCTCGATATTGCCCGCAAGCGTGGCACAGCGAGGTCCTACAAACTCGTTCGAAACGAGCGAGCCCTCCTCACCGATCAGCGCCGCGAGCTGTCCCGACTTGCCGCCGGGCGATGCACAGAGATCGAGCACCTTCCACCCCTTTTGCACCGCGACCGCCGAAACGGGCGCCATCGCCGCAGGCTCTTGCACATAGATCGCGCCCGCATGGTGAAAGGGGTGATTGCCGATGTGGTCGGCATCGAAATAGTAGCTATCTGCGGCATAGTCCACCGGCTTGCCCAGCCCTTGAAGCGCCTCAATCGGGAAATCGTCCCCCGCCTTGAGACGGTTGACCCGCAGTGCTCGCTCGGGCGAGCACTCAAGCGATGCCGCGAATGCACCAAACTCGTCCCCGAACAGTGCACGCATCCGTTTTTCAAATTCAACAGGTAGTTTCATAGTTTTAATCATATTTGAGGCTTCGCCTCAAACTCCAGTCGCTTTCTTGAAAGAAAGCGACGCAAAGAACTTCGATTAAGTCGGGCGAATAATCGCCCGACGGGGATGGAATTTTCAATTGCTTCGTAGGGCGGGGGCTTGCTCCCGCCGTTCAAGCGTGTCGAGATGATGAAATTGCGCGGAAACCGTTCAACGGGCGATTCGTGAATCGCCCCTACGGGCTTTGCGAAAACTTCACCGCGCGGCAAGTATGTTGCCCACGCGTTCTGCAAGCAGAACGCGGAGAGGATGGTCTTCGACCAACCTCTCGTGCCAACAAAGTTCTTTGGGGGTTTGGGGGCTTTCTTTCAAGAAAGCCCCCAAGAAAAGCGAAAGCCCCTGCGCTGCCCGTTCACTTCCCCACGCAGAAGCGATGGAAGATCGAATCGACAATGTCCGCCGAGACTGCTCTGCCGTCGGCTTCGGAGAGGGCAGCCATCGCTTCCTCGAGGTCTAGCCCCGCCACGTCGGGAGTAAAGCCGCTCCTCAGCGCCCGCAGTGCCGATTCCACAGAAGCGGCGGCACGGTCGAGCGCACCCTTCTGGCGCGCATTGGCGAGAATGGCGGTCGTATCGTAGTCGATCTCACCCTCAGCGTAGAGGGCTTCGATGCGCCCCTTCAAGGCATCAATGCCCTCGCCCGTGAGCGATGAGATGGGGCAGATTGCCGTGAAGGCGGTTGCAAGTTTCTCCGACAGTTCGGGCGCAAATCCTCGCTCGACGAGGTCGGTCTTATTGATCAGCGCAATTTTCGGAACGGAATAATCGGCGAGCTTTTCGATCAGCCGCCGATCCTCAACGATCATCGGTGAGCCGCCGTCAAAGACCGCGAGAATCAGCTCGGCTTCATTCAGGGCAGCGTAGCTCCGCTCGACACCGATCTGCTCGATGCGGTCATCCGAATCGCGAAGCCCCGCTGTGTCGATCAGCCGCAAGGTCACCTTGCCCACCTGCACCTTTTCCTCGATGGTGTCGCGCGTCGTGCCCGCGATGTCACTGACGATGGCACGCTCACGCCCGAGCAGACGGTTCAGCAGCGACGATTTGCCCGTGTTCGGGCGACCGACGATGACCGTCGAGATGCCCTCGCAGATGGCGTGTCCCACCCGATAGGTAGCGCTGAGTGCGTTCATGTCGTGATGCAATCGTTCGAGCGCGTCTGTCATCTCACCCGCCGAGAGATCGGCGAGATCCTCATCGGGGTAGTCTGCGTAGACATACGCCGACGAGACCAGCTCGCAAAGCGACTGATAAAAGGCTTCGAGCTTGTCGGTCAGCAGTCCCGCCGTATGCGAGCGGGCGAGTTTCAGCATCTCCTCCGATTCGGCGTCGATGAGATTGATGACCGCCTCGGCTTCGGTGAGCGACAGCTTGCCCGCTACAAAGGCACGGCGGGTGAATTCGCCTGCCTCAGCAGGTCGCGCGCCTGCGGCAAAGACTGCTCCGAGCACCTTCTCGGTGAGCAGTACGCCGCCGTGGCAGGAGAGCTCAACCGTGTCCTCGCCCGTATAGGAGTGCGGCGCACGCATGATCGCCGCCATGCCGTCATCGATCGCACGGCCGTAACGGGGCGCGCACGCCTTGCCGAAGGTTGCCTCCGCACCGCCGATGATCGGCTCGCAAATGTCGCCGTAGACGATCCTGCCGCCCTCAATGTCGGCAAGCGCTCTGCCCGATGCCGCGCGGAAAACACGTGCCGCCACCGCAATCGCCTCTTCCCCGCTGATGCGGATGACCGCGATCCCCCCTTTTCCGTAAGGGGTCGATATTGCTGCAATGGTGTCTGTCATGGATTTTTTCTTGGAACCCTTCTTGAAAGAAGGGTTCCAAACCTCCTAAGAACTTTTTTAAGCAAAATTGCAAGCAATTTTGCGGAATGTGTTGCCGGCTTCGTTATTCCTTGTAGGGACAGGCGTCCTCGACAGTCCGAAAATGAGCGATTCGCTGTCGTGATGAAATATGTGATAAACCTTCGACGGACAGTCGAGGACGCCTGTCCCTACGAGTTTGCCGGTCACTATCAATTTTGCGGGATAGACTTCATTCATCAAACTCTTCTGCCCGACGAGCATTCGTCGGGCTTATCAAAGTTCTTTGCGTCGCTTTCTTTCAAGAAAGCGACCGGGTTGCAGGGGCAGCGCCCCAATAATTTTCCAAATACGCCGCGAGCAATCCGAACCAGCGTGCCACGTAGGGGGCTTCCTCGGTGGCAAGTCCAAGCCCGTGTCTGCCCTTCGGGAAAACGTGCAGCTCGAAGGGAATTTTCTTCGCCGCAAGTGCATCGGCAAAGCGAAGTGAATTCGCAACGGGCACGGCATCGTCGGACGCAGTATGCCAGATAAAGCAGGGCGGTGTGTCGGGACGAACGGCATTCTCGCCCGAGAGCTCCGCCGCCAGTGCGGGGTCAAAGTCAGCACCAAGCAGTGCCTTCGTCGAGCCCATGTGGGTAATTGCACTGCCCAGCGAGATGACGGGGTAGCAGAAGATGCCCATGTCGGGGCGGCAGGAGATGCGGTCGATCTCGTCGCCGTCCATTCTGCCGAAATCGAAGCGTGTGCAAGCGGTCATCGCGAGGTGTCCGCCCGCAGAGAAGCCCATAACGCCGATGCGGTTGGACGGATATCCACCCTCCTCGGCAAGCGAGCGCACGACACGCACGGCACGGTTGACGTCGGTCTGCATGACGGGATGGCGGTAGGGTGCGATGCGATAGCGCAGGATGTAGGCATAGTAGCCCAGCCCGCTCAGCTTCTTTGCGATCTGCACGCCCTCGTGATCCTCAGCGCGCATCTCATATCCGCCGCCTGGTATGACGATCACGCAGCCCTTGGCATTGTCCACGGGCATTTCAATCAGCTCAGGCGTATCCTGCCCGATCGCAGGGTCATAATAAGGTGTGTTTTCCCATAATTTGATAATTTTCATGATCTTATCTCCTTTTTGAGGCTCCGCCCTTGGAACCCGCCAAGAACCTTTTTAAAAAAAGGTTCTTGGAACTCCAAAAACTTTATTTAGGCATCGCAAATACTTGCGATGCACTTTGATATCACAGACAACGGTAGGGGAGGGGCTTGCTCCTCCCGTTACAGGGCTTCCACCAACCCTTATTTGATGTGCACTTGTAGGGATCGGCGTCCTCGACGATCCGCTCCGTCGGTTTTACTGCAACAATGCCAAATACTCAGTCAACGCGCTGTACTCACGCTGATACGCGCCGCGTTTTTCCTCATTCGTAGCGGCGTAATCCTCATGCTTTCCGAATAACTCAAGCATTTCGGACAAAGGCAACCATTCGGGAATAAGCCCTCGCGCGGTTTCTTCTGCAGTAAGGTGCTGCTCCCTTTGCCCCACCACTTCGCAGAGGAAATAGTGGCTGACGTACTTGCAGTCTTCGTAATACTCGCCCACCGTAAGGAAATGCCGCGTCGGCTTGACCACATAGCCCGTCTCCTCCAAAAGCTCCCTTGCACAGCATTCCTCGATCGCCTCTCCCGCTTCCAGACCGCCGCCGGGGATGAAATACTGCTCGGCCCCCTGCTCGTGCGAGATCAGGATATCACCATCCCGCACGACGATCCCCCTGCAACCGACGCGCGTTTTGGTGGCGAACTCATGCCTGTTTTTGCCGTAGATCTCGATGACTTTGGCTTGCATGATGCCTCCTCACACCCCGAGCATCTCTTCAATGATCGGCAGCAGCCCCGACGGTGCTTTCGACGAAGGGGTCACACGGTTCACACTGCCAAATCCGTAGTCGGCGAAGATGAAGCGCACGCCTGCTTTGTCTGCGGCATCGAGGTCGCCCTGCGTGTCGCCGATATAGAGCGCCCTTTCGCGGTCGATGCCTGCGCGACCCAGCACGAGGGTGATGTTGTCCCACTTGGGGTTGCCCGTTCTGCCTGCCATCTCGATGTCATCTACATACTTCCAAAAGCCGTAGTAATCGAGGAACGCCTGCACGTAGCCGTCCTGCGAGTTGCTGACGATCGCCACGAAATAGTCCTCGTGCAGTGTCGAAAGCAGGGCTTCGACACCCTCGTAGAGGATTGCCCCCTTCTCGCGCAAGACGCGCTCTTCCGCATCGTAGCAGAGATAGAGCAGCTTCAGCGCCTCATCCGCTTCCAGCATCGGGAACATCCGACCCGCCATCACATCGGGGGTCAGTCCCATATACGAGCCGATCTCCTCGAGCGTCACAGGTCCGCGAACATCCGAATGAGCGGCGAGCACCTCATTCCACGCGGGCAGAAAGGCTCTGCTCGAGTCCCAGAGCGTGCCGTCGAGGTCGAAAAGGATCGCTTTCTTTGCGGTTTTTGACATAATTGCCTCCGAAATCTTTCAGTGAATCTATTGTAGCACATTTTCGGCAAAAATACAAGGGGCGTTGGAGGGTATATTGATCACCGTAGGGGTTGTGTGAACATCGTGCAAACGCTCATTTTTCACCCAAATCAACACTCTCAGCAAAATTACAGAAATTATTTTCAAGAATCCCCTTTACAAAAGCGTTTTTTTGTTTTATAATAGAGGTATCGTGAAGTTTTCCCGAAAAATCTTCACACCACTACAGATATACAGGAGAATCAAAATGGTATACGAAAACATGGACTTTCTTGCAAAATACGATCCCGACGTGGCGAGGGCGATCGCGCGTGAGCTCGAGCGTCAGCAGGACGG
Source organism: uncultured Lachnospiraceae bacterium (assembly GCA_964426285.1). Lineage (GTDB taxonomy): Bacteria > Bacillota > Clostridia > Oscillospirales > CAG-272 > CAKSQF01. The sequence continues at coordinate 9,054 of CAYRQA010000070.1, forward strand.
CATCGAGCTGATCGCCTCAGAAAACTGCGTTTCCGAAGCAGTCATGGCGGCGAACTCGAGCGTGCTGACCAACAAGTACGCCGAAGGCTACCCCGGCAAGCGCTACATACTTCCAAAAGCCGTAGTAATCGAGGAACGCCTGCACGTAGCCGTCCTG
>CAYRQA010000071.1:0-9179 GCA_964426285.1 uncultured Lachnospiraceae bacterium
GTCTCGATATGATCGCCATCCCCGGCGACACCTCTGCCGATGTGATCTGTGGCATCATCGCCGACGAGATCTCGATCGGCGTGGTCAACACCAAGACGACCGCCGTCCGCGTGATCCCCGCCTACGGCAAGACGGTTGGCGACAAGGTCGAATTCGGCGGTCTGCTCGGCTCTGCACCTGTCATGGCAGTCTCGACCGATTCCCCCGCCCGCTTCATCCATCGCGGCGGCCGCATCCCCGCACCCATTCACAGCTTGAAGAATTAATGCGGTTGGGGGCTGCTCGCCCCCAAACTCCTCGGTCGCTTTCTTTCAAGAAAGCGACGCAAAGAACTTTAAATAAAGCCGACGAATTCTCGTCGGCTTACTTTTTTGTGTATTAACGACAAAGTGACTTGAAATAAAGCGGTGCAGTTGAATTACGCAAAGCCCAAGGCTCCCTCTTTGAGGGAACTGTCGACGAAGTCGACTGAGGGAGTTGAGGAAATCGCAAAGAACTTTATGAAAATCCGACGAGCCCTCGTATATATACTTATTGACAAGCAAACATTCGTATGCTATAATGCATTTGCGCCCGAAAAGGCGTAGAAGCACATCTGAAACGGTGGCGGTTGGTTTTCTTCGTATGACTACGGAGGAGACCATCTTTTTTAGAATTGCTCCTCCGAAACGGAGGAGGGATGCCTATGTACTTTACATTTGAACAGCTCATGCTGCTTGCAATGTTTGTACTGGCACTGATTGATTTAATACTCAATTACATTCAACAAAAGAAATAACCGCCTGACTTCCACATAAGGCGGTTATTTCTTTAACCCATTCGGAAGCCAACCGTCGCCGATGTGCTTCTTTCATGTTTAGTATACCATACATGATCGGGTCTGTCAAGAATGTGTGGGTGATTTCTTTCACATTTTTTCTTCTTATTCCTCCCTGACCTCGCATAAGGCGAGGCCTTTTTGATTCCCCCCCTGCATCCCATCGCCCCCTCATTCCTGCCCTCGCGCATAATCGCCCGCCCGCCGTCCATACTAAAGGCAAAAGAGCAGGAGGCTTTCACAATGGAGCACAATCGGACGGTCGACCTTCCGCGGGTCAATGAAAACGGATACTACGAAATGCGGCTCGAGAGCATAGGCGGGCTCGGAGCCAATCTCTGCGCTAAGCTGCTGGGCGAGCTGGGTGCTGTCTATCTGGGACTGAACGCGGCGGCATTTTCGAGTTACGGCTCGGAAAAGCGGGGCTCACCCGTGAAGTCGCATATTCGCTTCAGTGCACCCGATCGCAAGATTCTGCACAACAGCCCCATCGAGCACCCGCACCTCTTAGTGCTCTTTCACGGGGCACTTGCCTCGACGGGACAGGCGACTGCGGGCATCGGCTCAGACTGCACACTGGTGGTCAATACCCCCGAAAGCCCCGCGCAGGTACACGAAGAACTCGGGCTCGCTGCCCGAAGGGTCTGCACGATCGATGCGCTTGGGCTGGCACTGCAGAGCAAATGCCGTGTGAACATGGTCATGCTCGGAGCTGCGGCAAAGGCATCGGGTTTTGTGGCGCTCGATGCGGTCAAAGAAATCGTCTCAGACACACTCGGCAAGAAGTACCCCGCCATGCTCGAAAGCAATTTGACGGGCGTAGAGCAGGGCTTCAACGGTCTGCTGAGCGCAACTTTTGAGGCAGACGGGGACACTCAATCACCGCCCGATCGCCCGACCGAAAGCCGTTGGGGCTATTTGAACGCACCGATCGGCGGCGCCAATCCCCATTTCGGCAGCACGGTATCGAACGATCTTTCCCCCTCACGCGAGGGCTATATCCCCTTGTTTTTGATCGAGAAGTGCATTCACTGCGGGCTCTGCGACAGCACCTGTCCCGACATGGTCTTTCAGTTCTTGCCCGGTGAATATCGAGGTCGCCCGTCGATGCTCAATCGCGGGCTCGATTATCATCACTGCAAGGGCTGTCTGCGATGTGTCGACGTCTGTCCGACGGGGGCACTGGTGGCTGGGGAGGAGCAGGCACATCCGAACAAGCAGTGGTTCGTGCGCAATAAGGATCTGATCGCCGAAGCGATCGATTTTGAGCCGACAGGCGCTGACCCGTGGATCACGGGGGAAGCCTATTTGGATGAGAAGCGTGTCGATGGAGGACTGATGTAAGATGAAGAAAGCAGAACAAAAACGCCTGTTTGAGAGCGGGAACGAGCTTGCCGCCTATGCCGCCAAGCAGATCAATTACCATGTCATGGGCTACTACCCCATCACGCCCTCGACGCAGATTGCCGAATTGCTCGACCAAATGGGCGCAGACGGAGAGCACAGCATCGCACTCATGCCTGCCGAGGGCGAACACAGCGCCGCGGGGATCTGCTACGGAGCGGCGGCAGGCGGGGGCAGGGTGGTGAGTGCCACCTCTGCCAACGGGCTTCTCTATGAGCTCGAGCAGTTGCCCGTCCAGTCGGGCACACGGATGCCGATGGTGCTGAATATTGCCTGCCGCACCGTGTCGGGACCGCTTTCGATCAAGGGCGATCACAGCGACCTCATGTTCACCCTGAACACGGGCTGGGTGATCCTCTTTGCAGGTTCGCCGCAGGAGGTTTACGACTGCAATCTCTGCGCATTGAGGATCGCCGAGGGACTTCGTCTGCCCGTGATCGTGGCATTCGACGGCTTTTTCACCAGTCATCAGAAGCGCAACTGCAGTGTCTTCGCGCACGACGAGGACGTGCGGGCATTCGTCGGCGAGAGCGTCGATCGGATCGGACTGCTCGACCCCGAACATCCGATCACGGTCGGCTCTTATATGAACGAACCCGACCTGATCAACAACAAATACCAGCTTCATCTGGCGATGGAAGAGGCACGCACGCTCATCCCGTCGATCTTCGGCGAATACGAGGCACTGACGGGCAGAGCGCTCGCTGCGGTCAAATCCTTCCGAGCTGAGGATGCCGAAGTGCTTCTCTTTGTGCTCGGCTCTGCCTATCTCACCGCAAAGGCGGCGGCAGATAAGCTCAGAGGGGAGGGGAAAAAGGTGGGTGTTTTCACTCTCTCCGTCTTGCGCCCATTTCCGTCGGAAGCGATCGCGAAGCTCTGCGAAGGGGCGGACACGATCCTGATCGCCGACCGACAGGACAGCTACGGTGCGGGGGGCGGCAATATGTCGCTCGAGATCCGTGCTGCACTCCAGCAGCAGGGACTGACGCCCCGTGTGCTCAGCAGGGTCTACGGGCTCGGCGGAAAGGATTTCTATGAAGCAGATGCGATCGCCCTCTTCGAATGCTGTTATGACCCGCAGGCAAAGCCCTTCGATTATATCGGCGTTGAGCCGGGACGGGCAGATTATGCCCCAAAACCCTACTTTGCACCGATCAGTGAAGCCGAGGCATCGCCCGGACTGACCGTCTGCAATGAAGCGGGCGGAAGCATCACTGTCAAAGGCGGCAGTGTGCGCGAGACGCTCGCCATGCCCAAGCGCCTCGCCCCCGGTCACGGGGCCTGCCCCGGCTGCGGCATCCCTGTCAACGTCAACCTGCTCCTGAGGGGGATCGAGGGCAACGTGGTTCTCCTCTTTCAGACGGGCTGCGGGATGGTCGTGACCACTGCGTACCCCAAGACGGCTTTTCGAGTGCCCTATATCCACAACCTCTTCCAGAACGGCGCGGCGACACTTGCGGGGCTTGCCAAAATGGTCGGTCAGCGGCAGGAGAGAGGGGAACTGCCCGAGGGCGAGCTCACCTTTATCATGGTCAGCGGCGACGGCGGGATGGACATCGGTATGGGTTCGGCGCTTGCGACCGCCCTGCGCGGTGATCCGCTCATCCTCTTCGAGTACGACAACGGCGGCTATATGAATACAGGCTATCAGCTCTCCTACTCGACGCCGATGGGTGCCAAAAGTGCCACCTCTCATCTCGGCGCCCATCGGTCGGGCAAGGACTTCTTTCATAAGGATATGCCACAGATCATGGCGGCAACGGGGATGCCTTACGTCGCGACCGCGGCAGAGAGCGACCCGAACGACTTCATCCGCAAGGCGGCAAAGGCTCAGTATTATGCGCGCACGCAGGGAACTGCCTATATCAAGAGCCTTTCTGCCTGCCCGCTCAACTGGGGGGACAAGCCCAACACCGAGCGCAGGGTCATTTCTGCGGCGGTGGACAGCTGTTATTTTCCGCTGTACGAGGTGGAGAGGGGTTGTACGAAGCTCACCTATGACCCCGAAGCGAAGGGGAAGAAGATCCCCGTCGCCGATTGGCTTGGCATGATGGGTCGCACCAAGCATCTGTGCGGCGAACAATACAAATCGGTCAGGGATGCCATCCAGCAGGAGGTAGAGAGCCGCTGGGAGCGGCTCAAGGCAAGGGCAGAGCACCCGTTGCTGTAGCCCTGCCCTACGAGGGTCGGTGTGAATCGTTCATCCACCCCCGTAGGGGCGATTCACGAATCGCCCGTCCGAATGGTTTGCGGTAACAATGAGGTTTGCGTGAATCCTTCGTTGCGGACAGTCGAGGACGCCTGTCCCTACAGGGGTGGTGCAATTCGTTCGCCCTCGCTCGTAGGGGCGGATTCCATATCCGCCCGTTCGTGCGGTTCGCGGTGGCAATGGGATTTGTGTGAATCCTTCCTTGCGGGTCGTCGAGGGCGCCGACCCCTACGAGAATTGGCGTGTACTCCCTGTGCATTCCCCGCTGTGTAAGTATTTGCACGGCTATCAAAAGTTTTGGGAGATTCTTAAGAACCTTTTTTAAAAAGGTTCTTAAGCGGGGTGCAGGGGCAGAGCCCCTGCCGGAGGGCGGCATGTGCGTTTGGCATCGCCTCGACAGCAGGGAAGGCTTTGGTCAATTTTATCGGAAAAGCACATATCATTCACTGAAAATGCAAGAATTGTTCATAAGTGGATGGTAAAATAAAATCAAGGGTGAAAACTGTCGAAAACGAATAGTTCGTCCGAAATAGCGCATAGGATAAAGGGAAACGCTTTTGCACTTGACTAAAGGATGGAAAATACAATATGAGCATCAAAGGAACGATTCGCACACTCATCGCGGGACTGCTGGCGCTGTCCATGCTTCCTCTGTCGGCGTGCAGCAGGATCACTGCTCTGCTTGATAATATCAATAAAACGACCTCCGCCGCCACGGCTCAGACAACGAGCCATACGCCCGAGCGCCCAAAAGTGCCCGAGGTCGAAGAAGCGCCTGAGCTGACGATCAGCGAGCTGCTGACGCGCAATACCGCAGGGGTCACCGACGAGTTCGGCAACTATTGCGGCTGGATCGAGCTGCATAACCTGACCGACCGCGAGCTCTCTCTGTCTGACTATGCCGTCGAGCACAACGGCAAGCAATTTTCGCTCCCCGAGATGACCCTTGCGGGCGGCGGCTACCTGCTCCTCTATGCCAACGGCAAGGGAGAGGGCAATAACTGCTCCTTCACCCTCGCGAGCAGCGGCACGCTCACCCTCTGGCATGGCGACAAGATCGCCTGCAAGCTCGACTACGTCAACCGCAACATCAACCATTCTTTTGTTGCGCTGACAGGCGGCGAGACCGACCAGCCCACCCCCGGCTACGGTGAGGTGAAGGCGCCCGATCAGCTGATCATCAGCGAGCTGATGTCGAACAACAGCGTCACGCCGATCGACGGACAGCTCTGCGACTACGTGGAGCTCTACAATGCGGGCAGTGAACCGATCGAGCTGTCCGACTATTACCTCTCGGAAAAGGCAGACGATCTTTACGATGTCCGTATGGCGCCCAAGTCCATAGCGCCCGGGGAATATCTCTTGCTCGTGCGTGACAGGGAGCTGCCCTTTGGGCTCTCCAAGGACGGCGGAAGCCTCTACATTACCCGAAACGACGGTGTGCTCATCGCATCGGTCACCTACGACGCCATGTCGGGCGGACAGGTCTACACCTGTGACCGCGGCATCATCGAAGAGGCCTCCCCCGGCTATCCGAATACCTATGAGGGAATGTGTGCCGCCATCTGCGACCGAAAAGGGCTCGTGATCAGCGAGGTCATCAGCTCGAACGGTACTTATCTGAAAAAAGACGGCGAAGCCTATGACGTCATCGAGCTGTGGAACAACTCGGATGCGGCGGTAGAGCTCTCCGATTATTACTTCTCGGACAGCAAGAATGACCTTCAGCGCTATCATCTGCCCGAGTATACTCTCGAGGCAGGCGAATACTATACCTTCCTCTGCTCGGGGACTGCGAAGGTCTCCGATACGGCGGCGATCAGCATCTCGTCCGACGGCGAAAAGATCTTCCTCTCGAAGGCAGACGGCAGTGTGATCGACGCACTGACCCTGCCCGCGATCCCCTATGACGTGAGCTTCGGCAGAAGCGGTGCGACGCTCAGCTACTTCGACAAGCCCACGTTCGGCAAAGCCAACGGGCAGGGCTGTGCCTCCGTTGCGGCAGTCCCCGCACCCGATCTGACCCCCGGTTTGTACGGCTCTGCGCTTACGCTCACCCTGAGCGGAGAGGGGAACATTTACTACACACTCGACGGCAGCCGTCCGACCACCGATTCGCCCCTCTACGGCGGTGAGCCCATCGAGGTGACCGAAACGACTGCGATCCGCACCTTCGCGGTGGTTGAGGGCAAGATCACCTCCCCCGTGGTGACCTACAATTACCTCATCGATACGCCCGATTATACCCTGCCCGTGATGAAGATTGCGGTCAAGGACGAGGACGTCTTCGGCAAGAACGGCATCTACACCCTGTATGATAAGGACATTGAAAAGGAGTGCTCGGCGACCCTCTTTGTCGACGGAAAGGAGGAGTTCTCGGTAAACTGCGGACTGAAGATTTTCGGCGGCACCAGCCGTATGTACGATAAAAAGTCCTTCCAGCTCAAATTCAAAGCAAAATACGGCACTTCCAAGCTAAGCTATCAGGTGTTTGACGATTTGGCGATCGACGAATTCGATTCACTGGTACTGCGCTCGGGCTCGCAGGCGATGATGAGCTACCGCAACTTCATCAACGACGAAGCGGTCACCTCGCTCGCCGCATCAAGCGGCGCTATGCCCGACGTGCTCGTGCAGGCATACCGTCCCTGTAATCTCTATATCAACGGTGAATATTTCGGCGTTTACTTCATCCGCGAGAAGATCGACGATGATTTTGTGGCGGCGCACTACAACGTTTCGCCCGAAAGCGTCACCGTGATCAACTGGGTCACGAGCGTCAAATACGGCAGTGACGATCAAGGCTGGAAGACGCTCTACGACTTTGCCTGCAAAAACAATCTGACTGACGAAGCCGCTTATCGAAGGGTAGCCGACGAACTCTGCCTCGAAAGCCTGATCGACGTCTACCTCATGCGAATGTGGGCGTGCGACCGTGATTCTGGCAATATCCGCGCCTTCCGCTCGACGGAAGGGGACGGAAAGTGGCGATTTATCCTCTTTGACACCGATATTACCTTCGAAAACGGCTACAAAAAGGGGGAAGTGAATTACCTGTTTGCCTCCTCGAAGCTCGAGCGTATGCACGGGCTTATCCGAGCCCTGCTCGAAAATGATGAATTCCGTGCGCTCTTCCTTGCCCGTTTCGAGCAGCACTGCACCGATACCTTCTCGGAGGAGCTGGCGGTCGCCCGCATCGACGCGATTGCGAGTGAGATTGAGCACGACATGGCGTACAATATCGAGCGCTGGCCGCAGTATCACAAGTCGCTGAGCGCATGGAAGACCAACATCATTTACATGAAGCGTTACGTTGCTCCCTCGCATCTCGATAATCTGAAAAAAGAGTGCATTACGGTGCTCGGTCTTACCGCCGATGAGGTGCGTGCCTCCTTCGGGGAAGATTACGTTCAGTATTGCAAATAACCGTTCAAAAAGGACATGATGAAAAAACTGACAGAAAAAGACTTGAACCCTTTTCCTTACTCGGACAGCAATCGGCGGTTTTACACCTATGATTACTTTCTGCGGCAAAAATTCGGCAGAAAGGTCTGCAAGATTCCGCTGGACGGGGGATTTACCTGTCCCAACATCGACGGCAGCCGCGGGGTAGGAGGTTGCATCTACTGCTCATCACGGGGGAGCGGCGATTTTGCCGCTTCCCCTCGGCTTTCGGTTGCCGAGCGGTATGCCGAGGTGCGCGCCAACCTTTCGCGCAAATGGGAAGGGGCGCTCTGCATCCCCTATTTCCAGGCGCACACCAATACCTATGCACCGCTTGAGCGGCTGAAGGCACTCTATGAGGAGGCGCTGGCACAACCCGATGCCGTGGGATTGGCGATCGCTACCCGTGCCGACTGCATCACGCCCGAGATCGCAGACTATCTGCGCGCCCTCTCGGAGCGTACCTTCCTTTCGGTCGAGCTCGGGCTTCAAACGGTGCACGACCGCAGTGCAGCGCGGATCAACCGCTGTCACACCTATGCCGAGTTTCTCGAAGGCTACCGTATGCTCGAGGGGATTCCCGTCTGCATCCATCTGATCAACGGACTGCCCGGCGAGACGACCGAAATGATGCTTGATACCGTGCGGGAGGTGGCAAAACTGAATCCCTTTGCGATCAAACTGCACCTTTTGCACGTTCTGAAGGGGACCCCGCTCGCCGCCCTCTATCAATCAGGCGCTTATCAGCCCATGACGCTCGAGGATTACGTCTCGGTTGTCTGCGATCAGCTCGAGCTGATCCCGCCCGAGGTGGTGATCGCCCGTGTAACAGGCGACGGTGCGGCTGATGATCTGCTCGCTCCCCTCTGGAGCCTCCGCAAATTCGTCGTTATGAACGAGATCGACAAGGAACTCCGCCGCCGCGGTTCGTGGCAGGGGAAGAATTATTGTATTTGAGGCAGGGGCTCTGCCCCTGCACCCCGCTTAAGGAAAACTTCTTGAAAGAAGTTTTCCTAAAGAATCCTTTCAAGAACTTTTATTAAGGGCGGCAAGTACTTGCCGCCCAATCATCTTTTCAGCGCATTATTTCCACCCACAAAAACTCATTTCCTCCGCTAAAATCCACTTGACAGCGCAGGGCAAATCATATATAATAGAAGATGAATAAGTAGCACTATTTTTCGGCAAGAGCCGCCGAGGCAGATGGGGGTGTCCCGACATGAATGATTTTCTGAACTTCCTGATTGACCTGTTCACGACGATGGAATTGGTCGATTTTATTGATATTTTATTGGTTTCGGTCCT
>CAYRQA010000072.1:0-9115 GCA_964426285.1 uncultured Lachnospiraceae bacterium
AAAAAATATTTTTTTTATATTGGGTGGGGGGGGCCCCGGGGCCCCCCCCCATCGGGGGGTTGGGGGCAGAGCCCCAAATAGAATGGAGGTTTACTATGGCGAAACCGATTGCAGCTATTGTGGGACGCCCGAACGTGGGCAAATCCACACTGTTCAATAAATTGGCGGGCGAGCGCATTGCGATCGTAGAGGACACGCCGGGTGTGACCCGCGACCGTATCTACTACGAGATCGAATGGCGCAACAAGCCCTGTATGCTCATCGACACGGGCGGTATCGAGCCGAGAGCCGATGACATTATCCTCAAACACATGAGAATGCAGGCGCAGATCGCGATCGACAGTGCGGACGTGATCATCTTCATGTGCGACATGCGGGCGGGACTGACCGCAGACGACAGAGACATCGCGACCATGTTGCTCCGTTCGGGCAAACCGATCGTACTGGCTGTCAACAAATGCGATTCGGTCGGCGCTCTGCCCCCCGAGTATTACGAATTCTACGAGCTCGGCTTCGATCACGATCCCATCCCGCTCTCCTCGGTGCACGGCACGGGTACGGGCGACCTGCTCGACGCCGTCTACGATCACTTCCCCGAGCAGGAAGAAGAAGAGGAAGACGACACCCTCATCAAGGTCGCCGTCATCGGCAAGCCGAACGCAGGTAAATCGTCGATCGTCAACCACATCCTCGGCGAGGATCGACTGATCGTCTCCGACATCGCGGGCACGACGCGCGATGCGATCGACACCTACGTCGAGACCGAACAGGGACGCTTCATGCTCATCGACACGGCAGGCATCCGCCGTCAGAGCAGGGTCGAGGACCGCATCGAGAAATACAGCGTGCTCCGTGCGAAAATGGCAGTCGAGCGGGCAGACGTCTGCCTTATCATGATCGACGCTACGGAAGGCATCACCGAACAGGACGAGAAGATCGCGGGCATCGCACACGAGGCGGGCAAGGCATCGATCATCGTCGTCAACAAGTGGGACCTCGTCGAAAAGGACAATTCGACCGTCAAGAGCTTCACCGACAAGATCCGCATCGCGCTGGCGTATATGCCCTATGCGCCCATCCTCTTCGTTTCGGCGAAAACGGGACAGAGAGTGCAGAAGCTCTTCGATCAGATCACCTACGTGCACAATCAGGCTTGCACACGCATTACGACGGGTATGCTCAACGATATGCTCGCCGATGCGACCACCCGTGTTCAGCCCCCCTCCGATAAGGGGCGCCGACTCAAGATCTACTATATGACGCAGGTCGGCGTTCAGCCCCCCTCCTTCGTCATCTTCTGCAACGACGTGCGGCTCTTCCACTATTCCTATCAGCGCTATATCGAAAATCAGCTCCGCGAGGTCTTCGGCTTTAACGGTACGCCCATCAAGCTGATCCTGCGTCAGCGCGGTGAGGAGGCAGGCAACTGATGAACAGATTTCTCTTTTCACTGCTTTTCAACAATATCTACGGTGAGGGCTACTTCTTCCGTCTGTTCAACATTACGGCGGGCGAAAACGGCATTCCCTCTGCCGATCAGATGCTTCCGCTTTACATCATCGCTTTCGCTTGGGTGATCGCATCCTATTTCATCGGCTCGATCAACAGCTCGGTGCTGATCTCGCGGCTCTTCTACCATGACGACATCCGCAAATACGGCTCGAAAAACGCAGGCACCACCAACATGAACCGCACCTACGGCACCAAGGTCGCCGTCTTCACCCTGCTCGGCGATATGCTCAAGGGCGTCGTGGCGGTACTGCCCGCACTGCTCCTGCTCGGACACAACATCGCCTATCTCTGCGCCTTCGTCTGTATGCTGGGACACTGCTTCCCGATCTATTTCGGCTTCAAGGGCGGAAAGGGCGTTGCCACCGCCGCCGCAGTCGTGCTGGTGCTCGATCCCCCGTCCTTCCTCGTCCTGCTCATCGTCTTCGTGACGCTGGTCGCGGCGACCCGCTACATATCGCTCGGCTCGATCATGATCGCGCTGCTCTTCCCCGTCGTGCTCAACAGTCTGACACAGCTCTTTTCGGGAGGCAGTCCCTCGGGACTGATGTCGATCTCGTCGGTCGCAATGGCGGTACTGCTCGTGCTCAGACACAGAGGCAACATCAAAAAACTGCTCGACAAGACCGAAAGCAAGTTCAGCTTCCGTAAAACAGGCGAGCAAAGCAAGACTGCAGAGAGCGCCGAACAGCCCGTCTATCGCAGTCTGCATAACATCGACAACGATGCCGAGGACGACAAATAAGTGATTTCGGCACTTTCGTGCATAAATCGTCGCAAAAAATCAATATTTTTTTGAATTTACCTATTGCAATTTCAAAATCAATATGCTATAATACCCTTGTTGTGATTACAAGTATCTATTTTCGATAATGGAGGTGCAGAAGATGGCTAAATGTGAACTCTGCGGCAAAGGCGTTACCTTCGGTCAGAATGTTTCTCATTCCAACCGCAAGACCAACAGACAGTGGAAACCCAACATCAGAAAAGTAAAAGCAAATGTGAACGGCACTCATAAGTCGCTGTACGTATGCTCCCGCTGCCTGCGTTCCGGTAAGGTTGAACGCGTTTAAGCAATGCCCGATACGCAAATCAAGGACGGATGGTTGATCCGTCCTTCCTTTTTATCCAAAAACGGGCAGGATCGGCGCACGCCTTGCCTCCTGCTCGCATATAATGCCCCGAGGGGGGCTGAACTGCTCGCCGAAGCGGTCGGCTGTGCAGTCCTGCGCATTCCCCCATGTGCGCGACTGCCTGCGCCTGTCTCGGGACACCCCGATCTGCTCGCTTTTCCACTGCGGGAAGAGGGCGAACGCCCTTCTCTGCTCCTGCCCGAGGACTATTATAAGGCAAACGCCGATTTCTGGGCTCGGACGGGCATTCCGATCAGGCTGACGAGCCACCCCTTCGGCGATCGCTACCCTGCCGATATCGGGCTCGATCCGCTCGTGATGGACGGGCGGCTCTACGGCAGGCTCGATGCTACCGCGAACGAACTGCTTGCCGCCTATCCGAGGCAGGTCTGCGTACGGCAGGGCTACGCACGCTGTTCGGTCGTCCCCCTCACCGAGCAGGCTGCCATCACCGCCGACCGACCGCTCGCCGATGCGCTCAGGGCGCATAGCATCGACGTCCTGCTCATCAGAGCGGGGCATATTCGGCTGGACGGCTATGACTACGGCTTCATCGGTGGTGCATCCTTCCCGCTCCCCGACGGCTCGATCGGTTTTTTCGGCGATCTGTCGACCCACCCCGATCATGCGGCGATCAAAGCATTCGCCGATCGGCATGGGGTCAGACTGCGTTCACTGCCGGGGGCGCTCGCCGACTTCGGCGGCGGCATCCTCATCGGGTGAACGATACGAAAAGTTCACGAATTGTTCTAACTTTATTCAGCGGTCGCGCTGATTTTCATATTATAATATAGACAGTTTTTTCCATGAATGACACCGTGAGGAATTCTATGAAACGAATCTATTTGATCATCGCACTCCTGCTCCTGCTCACCGCCATGTGCCTCTCCTGCAAAAACGAGCCAGCAGATCCGCCTTCTTCGGAGAGCGGCACTACCCCCGGAAGCCTGCCGAGCCAATCGACCGCCGACCGCACGTCTGCCACTACGACGACTATTTCAACCCAACCCGTGACCACTACCGCACCCGTGACCACTACCGCACCCGTGACCACTACTGCACCCGTGACCACTACCGCTCCCGTGACGACTGCGCCTGTCACCACCAATCCGCCCGTGACCGAGCCCGATGCGGATGAATTGGTCAAGGTTGCCGACTACATTCCCTCGATCTACGTCGATCTGCGCTATGCAGGCGACGACAATCTCGCGGGGATGCCGATCTATGACTACACCGATGCTTATTTGCGCTACGGAACGGTCAAACGGCTTACCGCCGTGCAAGCGGACCTGCTGGAGGAAGGCTATTCCCTGCTCATTTGGGATGCCTACCGTCCCCTCTCGGCACAGATGACCCTCTCGGTGATCCTGCCCGATCAAGGCACCTCTCCCGTAGTCGAGACCATTCCCTACAACAACGGCGACACCCTTTCGCTGTCGATCGTCGAAGCAGACAGAAGCCCCCTTCCCGTTCCCTACGATTTCGACTACGTCGAACTTGACGACAGGCATGACAGCTCCTCGGCAGCGAGATCCAATGCAAAGCGCCTTGCTGAAGCCATGCACGCCCACGGCTTCAACGGCTATCTTGATGACTGGTATCGCTTCACCGACAAGGACGCTTACAGCGTGGATGCCTCCCTCACCATCGGCAAGCAGGGCATCGAGCGCTCCCCCAAATGGGTGACTGTCTGCGATTCGTCGCTCACGCTTCGATCTGCCCCCGATTACGATGCCTCTGCGATCGCCAAGCTCCCGAGAGGGCTGAAGGTTCGGCTGATCTACTTCGCCGCCAACTTTGCCTACATCGAAGCCGACGGCAAGTACGGCTATGTGCTCGCGGGCTACCTTTCACGCACTGAAGAGGGGCTTTATCAGTCGGATCTCACCGTCATCGAGCCCTCCGAAAGCTACTCCTACGCTCAGATGCAGAGCGATCTGAAAACGCTCGCCGAAAAGTTCCCCGATCAGCTCACCCTTTCATCGATCGGCAAGAGTGAAGAGGGGCGCGAGCTGACCCTCGCGATCCTGGGCAATGAAAACGCCGCCAAACGGGGGGTTCCTACAATCGACTATCCACGCCCGTGAATACATGGTGACCGAGGTCACCCTCGCGCAGATCGACTATATGCTCCATCATCAGTCGGAAAGGCTGCCGAACAGCACGCTGACCATCGGCGAACTGCTCGAACGGGTCTGCTTCCACATCGTGCCGATGAGCAACCCCGACGGCGTCGAGATCGTCCGAACGGGCAAGGTCCCTGCCGCGCTCTCCAATCGCTACGACGCTTACTATGCGCCTTTATGGAAGGCAAACGCCAAGGGCATCGACCTCAACGCCAATTTCGATGCCGACTGGGAGAAGTACGACAGCATCGCCGATGCGAACAAGCTGGGTTACATGGGCTACAAGGGCACTGCGCCCGAATGCGCCGCCGAATCAAAGGCGCTCGCCGATTATCTGCGCGCCAATGCCTTCGACCTCATCCTCAGCTATCACACGAGCGGATCGGTCATCTATTGGTCATTTGGCGGCGACGAATGCGACGAGGTCAACGCACTCAACTACGATCTCGCCCGCAAATTGGCACTGAGCTCCGATTTCACCGTCAACCAGCAGATCGGTTCGAGCACCGCAGGGCTCAAGGACTGGGCGATCCAGACACTGAAGACCCCCTCACTGACCATCGAGTTCGCTTCTGCCGATTCCCCCGTCATGCTTCGCGAATTTGACCAGATCTGGGCAAGAGGACGCGATATGCTCTCGCTTTGCGGGGAGTGGGTCCTCGAGCAATAATACAAAAGATCCCGAGGCACTCCTTTTCGGAAGACCTCGGGATCTTTTCGTTTTACCGTCGATCGAGATAGCGATATGCCGCCTTTTTGCCTCTTCCCGAGCGGACGCTCCTGCCGACCGGCAGAAAATGCGACGTGAGCAGTACGATCGCCCCCTCCACCAGGTAAACGACCACCCGCATGAGCATATTCTCTGCCCCGCCCGCGATCAGCGAGACGGCGATCAGTGTGAGCGCATACACACCGCCCGTGACGGCGGGCAGCTTCCAACTGCCGTATCCCTCCCGCTGTGCCAAACCGCAGATAATTGCCCCCGCCGTGAGCGCAATATAAGCGAGCAGTGCGAGCAGCTTATCGGGATGCGCACTCTTCAGCGCCAGAAAATTCCCCGCGATCAGCAGTAAAAAGCTGCACGCCCATCCGACAATGGTCGCCCGCAGGACACTCACCCAGTCATTTCTATCCACATGGCTCATCCTTTCCGAAAGAATTCCCTTTCGCTCCACTCTATGCCTCGCGGATGAAGAATAGAACCGGTTGATCGTATTTGGGGCGCTGCCCCCCCGCTCAGGGGACCTTTTGAAAAAGGTCCCCTGAGAACCCCCGAAAACCGTTTAAGGACGGCAAATTCTTACCATCCCCTACAAGGTTGACGCAATTCATTCGTCCCATGCCGTAGGGGCGGATTCCATATCCGCCGTCGCAGGATTTCGACCAAATTGCATTAGAGCCCCCCTTCGTCGCGGGCGATTCGTGAATCGCCCCTACAGAGGCAGACGAGGGTGGTGAAGTCGATCGCACCGAATGAGGGATCACGGTATCCTACATTCGGTGCGATTTTGTTAGATTTTCCACATAACCCGTAGCTCCCGCCGTTCAAATGGCTCGGGAAGATGCAATTGAGTGGGAATCCCACGAAACGGACCGCCGAGGACCTCGGTCCCTACAAGGGTTGGTACGATACGATCATGTCGTGGTGACCATGCGGTTTGCGCCTACCTGGTAGGGCGAATTCCATATCCGCCCGTCGCAGGATTTCGGCCAAATTGCATTAGAGCCCCCTTTGTCGCGGGACGTCACTGCTCCCCTACGAGGGTAGTGTTAATTCCGTGTGTAATTTCACACCACCTCTTTTTGATAAACGCAATCAAAAATCAATCTCGGGACGGTCGATTCGGCGGATTTTTTTCACTGATCGCCGTGGGCGCATCCCGATCCTGCCAGAACTGCCGCACAAGATCGAGCCCCCCCCGAAACAGGATTGCCGCGATCGGTGCAAAGAGCAGCCCCCAAATGCCCGCGAGCTTGTAACCCGCATAGACTGCCGCCAGCGATGCCAGCGGATGCAGTCCGAGCTGTGCGCCCACCACGTGAGGCTCGGCGATCTGCCGCACCACCGTCACAATAGCGTAAACGGCGAGCAGTGCGATCGCTCGCTTCCAGTTGCCGAGCATGAGTGAAATCAGCGCCCACGGGAGGAGCACCGTCCCGACGCCGATGGCGGGCAGTGCGTCGAGCAGTGCGATGAGCAGTGCCAAGGTGAGGGCATACTCGATCCGCAGCAGAAAAAACGCCGCCAGCAGCTCGGCAAAGGTGATCAGGAGCAGGATGAAGTACGCCCGCAGATAGCGGAGGGTGGTCGAGAAGATCAGCCTTTTGAGCTTGCCGAGCTTGCGCACGGCGCTCATGGGCAGCAGTGAGGACAGATAGCGGCTGACCCGTTCAAAGTCGGCACAAAGATAGAATGCCGCCATTAAAAATATGACCAGCACGAAGAAAAAGTGGGGCAGTTTGGTCAGTATCCCTGCAGCGAGGGCGGTCAGCTTGGACGAGAGGGTCGAGAGGGCATCTTTCAGCAATCCGCTCCCCAGTCCCGAGAGGGTCTCAGGCTCGATCTCGCCGAGCAAAGGCAGTTTTTCCTTGAGCAGAACGGTCATTCGATCGAACCAAGCGCCCAGCTCGTCGGCTCGGCCGCTCAGCTGTTCTGCGAAGTTTTTGAGCTCGAGGAGCATCCGTCCGCCGAGGTAATAGAGCAGTGCGCCCCCGCCCAGAATCAGGATGAGCAGGAGGACGACGCTGATCACGCCCCGTTTCAATCCCGTTTTGCGGGCGAGGAAGCTGATGGTCGGTTGCAGCAGAAGTGCGAGCAGCCATGCGATCGCAAAGGGCAGCAGGAGCTTGATGCCCGCAAAGATGAGCAGTGCCGCCGCGATCACGAGCAGTGCGTAAAAGACCATCGCGCGGTGTTTTTCGTATTTTGAACCAAACGGCGTCATAAATTCCCCTCTTTCGTCGATAGTATATGTCAAAAGGGGGATTTGAATGTATTGCGCCGACTTTTTCTGAAAAACCACACATTCGTTAAAAATTTCTATTGACTTTCGCGCGATTTTAGCCTATAATGGAGGGTATGAATCATCGCGATGTGCGGAAAGGGAGGACGAAATGGAGCAAGCCATAAAAGTTGCCGTGATCGGCGGCGGTGCTGCAGGCATGATGGCGGCAGGACAGGCGGCATCGATGGGCGCCGACGTGACCCTGTTCGAGAAAAACAAGCGGCTGGGCAAAAAGCTCGCCATTACAGGCAAGGGTCGTTGCAATCTGACCAACCACTGCTCGGTGAACGAATTCCTCGCGAGCGTGCTCTCCAATCCCCGCTTCCTCTATGCCTCTGCCAACCGTTTCTCGACCGAGGACACTGAAGCCTTCTTTGAAGGGCTGGGCGTTCCGCTCAAGGTCGAACGCGGCAACCGCGTCTTCCCCCTCTCCGACAAGAGCGCCGACATCGTGAATGCGCTCGTCGACTATATGCGCGACTGCGGAGTGAAGGTCGTGCACGAAAAAGTGACCCGCATCGCCGTCGAGGACGGTGCTGTAAAGGGGCTGTACGCCGACCGTTTTTACCCCTTTGACCGCATCATCGTCGCCACGGGCGGGCTCTCCTACCCCTCCACAGGCTCGGACGGCGACGGCTACCGCTTCGCAAGGGAACTCGGCATCGAGGTAACCGACACCTACCCCTCACTCGTACCGCTTGAGGTGACCGAAGACTGGTGTTCGCGTCTGATGGGGCTGACCCTCAAAAATGTCGCCCTGCGCGCCTACGACACGGTCAGCGGCAAGTGCATCTACAACGACTTCGGCGAGCTGCTCTTCACCCATTTCGGCATCTCGGGTCCGACCGTGCTCTCGCTCTCTGCGCATCTGCGGGATATCACCCCCGGGCGCTGCAAGGTCGAGATCGATCTCAAACCCGCACTCGACGAAGCGACCCTCGACAAGCGTCTGCTCTCCGATTTTGACAAGTACAAGAACAAAAACTACGCCAACGCCCTCTCCGATCTGCTTCCCTCCAAGTTGATCGAGCCCTTCGTGGCACTCTCCTCTATCTCGGGCGAGCGCAAGGTGAATACCATCACCAAAGCTGAGCGTGCCTCGATCGTGCATCTCCTCAAGCACCTCACCCTCACGGTCAAAAAGACCCGCTCCTATTCGGAAGCGATCGTCACCGCCGGCGGCGTCTGTGTAAAGGAGCTCTCCCCCAAAACCATGGAAGCGAAAAAGGTGCGCGGTCTCTTCTTCGCGGGTGAGGTCATCGACCTCGATGCCTACACCGGCGGCTTCAACCTCCAGATCGCCTTCTCCACCGCCTACGTCGCGGCTATGGGAGCTACGGAG
>CAYRQA010000073.1:0-9107 GCA_964426285.1 uncultured Lachnospiraceae bacterium
GGAATGGGGTGGGGAGAGCCCGAGGGGAGGGGAAAAACTTCGGCGTTTGAGATGGTTTTCCACTCCCCTCGGTTCTGTAACTGACTTTGTCAACAGCGCCTTGAAAGAAGGTTCCTGCCGCAGCTCGAGGCGGAGCCTCGAATAAATTTATTTTATTTTCCTAAAATACTTAAACGTCATGGGCCAGATGCCGCCGCCGAGGACGACGATGATGAAGTAGCGGATGCCGTCGGCGAGGTGATGACCGTTCGTGAGGGTGAGGAGGGGCTGTTTGAGGAGGGTCTTGACGATCAGCAGCAGAATAACGCCGCCTGCGACCTTGATCAGCTGTGCCCACCATACGGCGTCGGTCTCGAAGTGGGTCACCTTGCTGTCCATGAGGTAGGCGAAGATCAGTCCCACGGTCAAACCGAAGAGCGTCCAGGCATTTTTGAGGGCATCGTCGAGGTTGTGCGCCTGCGATTCGGTAAGCGCTGCCCAGTCGACCTGTCCCGATTCCCAGGTCACGTAGAGGAGATTGCCCAGCGAGAGCAGGATGAGCGAAGCGATGACCCCCCACATCCATTTGGCGTTGTCGGAAGCCTTCTGCATGATCGGATAGAGCCCGAGGACGGTGACAAGCCCGAAGAGCCAGCCGAAGCCGACGTCGTAGGGCGTGTGGACACCGAGATACATACGCGAGATGCCGACCAGTATCACGGCGGCGATCGAAAGAATGCGGATGAGGTTTCGTTTGGTAAAGCGGGCGATCGAGCCGAAGGTGGCGGTGGTGATCAGCGTGTGACCGCTCGGGAAGGAGTAGCCTGTGGCGGCTTCACGGGCGGTCTCAACGATGGTGAAGTTCGGGTCTTTCACCCAAGGGCGGTCGACCTTGCAAAAGAGCTTCAAAAACTGTCCCGCAAGTGTGGCGACAAAGCCGCTGATCATCAGATAGTAGCCCTGCTTCTTGTCGATGCACCAGAAGAGGAGCAGTGCGACCACCAAAAACACCGTTTCTTCCCCTAAATAGGTGATCAGCTGAAAAAGGGCAGTCAGAACGGGATTGCGGATTTCTTCCAATAAATAAAGGAATTGCATAGATTTCCTCCTTACAGTTGGTATGTACAGTCTACCACAGACGGCAGGATTTGTCAACCGCTATCGGAGCGCTTTGCGCTGTTATACAGGATGCTTGACAAAACAGGCTTAGTATGCTACAATAGAGCAGTTTTTATAGGAGAAAAGGTTAAACATGCGTTTTTTGGCACTGATTTTCGCGATCTTCTTTGCACTTTTGGCGGCGGGCTTCGCACTGCTCCTCCATAAATTGCGCAAAAACCCGACGTTCACCGCTTACCTCGCATTTGGGTATATGATCGCGGCATCCCTCGTGTTCTTGGTGTGCGCGATTTTGGGGGTCGAAGAGGTCAGGCTGATCGTCTGCACCGTGCTCGCGGGGGCACTTTTGCTCTGGGCAGTCGTCGATCTCGCAAAAAAGGTGCGAACGCATACCCTTCGCCTGCACCAAGGCGTTTTGACCCTGCTCTATCTTGCGCTGATCGCCATTATATTGCTGAGAGCCTTTAAGCTTCTCTGACCGATGCGCCAAGGCGGTTGTTTACATATTATCTATTGTAAATCGACGCGATTTGTGTTATAATACTTCCTGTTCAGTAGCATTTCGTTGAAAATTTCAAATTCAGGAGGAAAATAAATGAAGAATCAAGCCAAATCATTGCTTGCGCTCTTGCTGGCGGGACTGACACTCGTCGGGCTGACAGGTTGCAAGGATAAAGACGAGGGGATCGAAGAGAGTGCATTCGACTACCCCGAAAAATATATCACCGTCCCCGAGCTCTCGACGATCGAGCTCAGCCGTGCCGAGCTTGATAAACAGCTCCAAACGGAGATCGACAAGATCATCGAAAAACGCAGCTATGAAGATTATCAAGCGGTCACCGACGCTTCCAAAATGGGCGATGAGGTGATCATCAGCTTTACGGGCAGAGCCGCTGACGAGGGTGTGACCCTTTCCGAGGCAGCGCTGAAGGGAATGACTGCCAATAAGACCGATTATATCATCGGCTCGAATTATTTTGTCGATGCGTATTACGACGAAGACGGAAATATGCTGACCGACAGCTTCGACAATCAGCTCATCGGGATCAACCCGAGCGAGACCAAAGAGATTACCGTGACCTTCCCCGATACCTATGCCTATTCCGAAGAGGTTCGCGGTGTGAAGGTCATCCTGACGGTTACCGTCCACAGCATTTCCAGAGTGACTGCAAACGAAAAGAGCAAACTGACACTGCGCTATTTCTTCGAGCAGCCCGAGGACGATGCTAACACGGCAGAGGATTTTGCCAAGCTCTTTAAAGACGGCCGCGTGGTTTATGAACCGAACGCAGAAGGTGCTGACAGCGTGACCTTCGGCTCGATCTTCAAGCTCGCGGATGTCGCAGACGTTTTTATCGGTCGGACCAAGTATGATGAGATCAGAATGACACTCACCGTTCCCGAGGATGCAGACGAAGCCTACGAAGCCTATCGCGGCAAGGAGATCGAAGCCATCTTTATCCCGTACTACGTCACCACGGTTCCCGAATGGAATGACGAATTTGTCAAGACCTATTCGGGCGGCACTTACACCAATGTAGCTGATTATGAGGCAATGATGATGAACGGCATCATCGGCGAGGAGGCATTCGTTGCAATTGTGGGCGTGACCGAAGTGATCGAATACCCCGAAGCCGAGACCGATGCAGAGTACAAAAAGAACATCGCCGAGCTGATCGAACAGGAGACAGGGCAATCGGTCGAAGGGATGTCGGAAAAAGAGATGCTGGCGCTGCTCGACGATCAAACCTACAAGAACGTTTGCGTGACCGCAGGCGCATATGCGTATGAAGAGATCAAGGCGCGCCTGCTGCAGGAATATCTGATCAAGACGCTGAACGTCAAGCTTTCCGAAGAGGAGTATCAACAGGAACTTGAAGCCTCGTATCGGGATTATTGCGGAAGTGCCGACTATTTCGAAACCAGCTTTGGCATCAGAATCGAAAGTGCCGAAGAAATGGAAGCGCTCTACGGTCGCGAAACACTTGAGCTCCAGTACGAGCTCAATCGGGTGTGCAAGTTGCTGCCCGATGTAGTGACCATCGTCGATTAAGCCCTGCACCAATTGCAAACGATAGAAAAACGCTCCGAATGAGGCATCATTCGGAGCGTTTTTTGACAAGCATTATTTTACTTTCTTGACGAAGGTCTCCATCTTCTCGAGGGCGGTGGTGATGTGCTTGATGGAGTAGGCGTAGGAGATACGGGCGAAACCTTCGCCGCATTCGCCGAATGCCGTGCCGGGCACGATGGCGACCTTGTCCTCGTAGATGAGGCGGTTGCAGAACTCTTCACTCGACAGCCCGAACTTACCGATCTCGGGGAAGACGTAGAAGGCACCCTGCGGTTCAAAGCAGTCGATGCCGATGTCTCTGAGCCCCTTGACGATGAGCAGGCGGCGGCGGTTGTATTCGGCTTTCATCATCTCGATGTCCTCGTCGCCGTTTTGGAGCGCTTCGATCGCCGCGAACTGCGAGGTGGTCGGCGCGCACATGATGACGTACTGATGGATCTTGAACATCTGCGCGGTGATGGGGGCAGGTGCGAGCGTGTAGCCCATGCGCCAACCGGTCATCGCATATGCCTTCGAGAAGCCGCTGGCGATGATCGTGCGCTCGCGCATACCGGGAAGCGATGCGATCGAGGTGTGCTTTACACCGTAGGTCAGCTCGCAGTAGATCTCATCCGAGAGGACGAAGATGTTCGTGTCGCGAAGCACGTCGGCGATCTCGCTGACCTCCTCTTTGGTGAGGATCGAGCCTGTGGGGTTGTTCGGGAAGGGAAGCACGAGCATCTTCGTGCGGGGGGTGATATGCGCTTTTAACTGCTCTGCCGTCAGCTTGAAGTCGTTTTCGGCAGAGAGGGGCAGATAGATCGGCTTGCCGCCTGCCAGTTTGACGATCGGGCCGTAGCAGACGAAGGAGGGCTGGGGCACGATGACCTCATCGCCGGGGTTGACGCAGGCACGGATTGCAAGGTCGATCGCTTCACTGCCGCCGACGGTGACGAGCACCTCGGACTCGGCATCGTAGCTGAGATCAAAGCGGCGCTTCATGTATGCTGCGATCTCCTGACGAAGAGGGAGCAGACCTGCGTTGGAGGTGTAGTAGGTCTTGCCCTTCTCAAGCGATTCGATCGCCTTTTCGCGGATGTGCCAGGGAGTCACGAAGTCGGGCTGACCGACGGTGAGCGCGGTCACATCCTTGAGATTGTCGAGCAGATCGAAGAATTTGCGGATACCCGAAGGCGCGATATCCTGTGCGGATCGGGAAAGAAGCTGTTCGTAGTTCATATCGGGCTGTTGCCTCTTTCATCCACTTCGGGGGTTTCGTAGATCACGCCGTGATCCTTGTATTTGCGGAGTACGAAGTGCGTTGCGGTCGAGATGACATCGTCGATGGTCGCCAGCTTCGAGGTAACGAAGAGTGCGACTTCACGCAGAGTCTTGCCCTCGAGGGTGACCTGGAAGTCGTAGCCGCCCGACATCAGGCAGAGGCTCTTGACCTCGGGGAACTTACAGATCTTCTCGGCGATGTGGTCAAAGCCGCGGTCGCGCTGAGGGGTCACCTTCAGCTCGATGACGGCGCTGACGTATTGGCGGTCGGTCTTTTCCCAGTCCACGAGCGCCTGATAAGCGACGATAACGCCCTTTTCTTCCAATTCACGGATTGCTTCTTTGATATCGCCTGAATCCTTTTCGGTCATAACGGCGATCTGCTCTGCGGTCAGGCGAGCATCTTTTTCAAGCATTTGAAGTATCTGATTCATATGACTTTCCTTTCGGTGGGGTTAAATGGTATGTGTAATGATGGTCTTGTTCTGGATGAAGGCGATCTTGTTCAGTCCGAGCGTTGTGAGCAGGTCCTCTGCCGCACGGTAGCCCCCCGCGATCGCATCGGTTGAATGGGCATCCGAGCCGATCGAAACGAGGCGACCGCCGAGGTTCTTGTAGAGTGTGAGCACTGCGGGCATCGGATCGCTCAGATCTGCGGTATTGACCTCGAGCAGCAGCCCGTGATCGATCACCGAGGTGAGGAGGGTTGCCAGCTCATCCTTGCAGCAGTTGATATCAAAGGAGCGGCCTGCCTTCTTATAATAGCGCAGGGGATAGGTGAGATGCGCCAGAATGTCGGCTATGCCCAGCTCGCACAAGCGGGTCAGCTCTGCGAGATAGCACTGCCAAGCGGTGACGAAATCCTCCTCGGAGATGTTCTTCATATCCCAGTCGTAGAAGTCGTCGCAGCCGGTCATATAGTGGATCGAACCGACGACCGTCTCGAATTCCTGCTTTTTGAGGAAGGCTTCCGCCTTTTCGGGATACGCGGTGGCAGATCCGAGCTCGATGCCGTAGGAGAGGGTGAGCAGATTGCGGTATTTTTCTTTGGCTTCTTCGATAGCGGCTTTCGCCGCCGCCGCGTCATATGTATAAATGTCATCTACGATGGCATTGACGTCATAATGATCGGTCACTGCCAGATGGGTGATGCCTTTGGCGATAGCCGCTTCGCAGATGGCGTCAAGTGTTGCCGATTCGTCTGCGTCAAAAGAGAAAGCGCTATGCACATGGGCGTCAAAGGGGATCATTTGGTTCACCTCGTTGAAAATATTCCCTGTGTTGGATGAATTTTGATCTTATTCGTCGAAAAACGAATAAGAACGTTCCCATTATAGCATAAATTCCCGCTTTTGAACAGCCTTTTTGAAAAAAATCTTGAATTAATTTGAAAAATGTGCTACAATAAATAAAAAACGCTGGAGGCAGTTATGAAAATAGGCGCTCAATTTTTTACCCTTCGTGATTTCTGCAAGACGACCGACGATCTTGCAGAGACCCTCAAAAAGGTAGCCGACATCGGCTATACGACCGTTCAGCTCTCGGGCACTTGCCGTTATGAGCCCGATTGGATGGCAGAGCAGCTTCGCCAAAACGGACTTTCCTGTGTGCTCACCCATTCCGACTTCGGCAGAATGCAGAACGAGACCGAAACCGTGCTCGCCGAGCACCAAAAGATGGGCTGTAAGTATATCGGCATCGGCTGGTACAACGGTCTGCGTGAGCAGAAGGATCTCGACGAGCTGGTCGCGGCGGCAAAGAAGATTGCGAAGGTCTTCGCACCCGCAGGTGCACGCTTCATGTACCACAACCACTATGAGGAAATGAACCAGGACGAGCAGGGCAAGACCCGCATCGAAGCGCTCCTCGAGCGCACCACCCCCGAGGAGCTGGGCATCACCCTCGACACCTACTGGCTCCAGCACGGCGGCGGTGACCTGGTCGATTACGTCGAACTGCTGAAGGGGCGTATCCCCTGCGTCCACTTAAAGGATATGAAGGTCGTCGACAAGGAGATTCGCATGGCTGCCATCGGCGACGGTACACTCCCCTTCAAGAAGCTGCTCCCCCTCATGGCAGATGCCGGCTGTGAATACGCTCTCGTCGAACAGGACGACTGCTACGGCGAAGAACCCTTCGCCTGCCTTGAACGCAGCTACAAGTGGCTCACCGCTCAGGGGCTTGATTGATTGGGGCAAAGCCCCAAGCCCCGGCAAGGGGCTTTGCCCCTTGGATCCCCACCAAGAACCCTTTTGTAAAAGGGTTCTTGGAACTCCTAAAACTTCAGGGATAATGTTATGAAAACGGATAAAATTAAGAAAGAGTTGCTGACGAAGGAAAAAGTCAAATTCGATTTATCGGTCAACACAAATAACACCCAAAAAGGGCTTATCGTCGTGGGCGTTCTTTTGCTGATCGGGTTCGCGCTTTTAGTCATTTACATCGTAGGCGCAGCATTGGACGAAAGTTTTACTCGCGCCTCTGTGCTTCGCTTGATTGTCCGTTGTCTGTTCGCGTTAGTCGTGCTGATCGCGTTCGCTGAATCAATTCGTCATTTACTTAGGCTGAAATACAGTATCAAGCATGATGCGTTCAAAATCGTGCAAGACACGCTGGTTGATGCCGGTGAAAGCCGATACAAACATGAAAAACCGATGAAATTCTCTCATTACGGCGAGTTTTATCCCCCGAGATGGAAGAGCTATCAATGGAGCGAATCCTACAGCATGCTTGATACCGGCATACGCAACACTGCGCTCGTCGGCGATACCTTCTATTTGGTCATTTTTTGATTATGATAAAAAGCAAAAGCCTGTTGTGGTATATAACGCGCGGCTGTTTGAGTGGAATCAAGAAGAGCACGAATGAAATAAGGACGGCGAAAGCCGTCCTTTTGTTTGTATAGCGGGAATTGTTAGTAACGGATCGTCGAGGACGTCGGTCCCTACAAGATTGTGTGGACATAAAAATATTGGGCGGCGAGTAGGCGGGCGTTCAATAAGGATGATAACATCTGCTATTTAGTGAATAGAACGATAAATAGTCACACGAACAAGCCAAAGGCTCTCCCTTCTGGAGAGAGGGCAAATCAAGCCGCATCAACTCCCGTTATGAATATTTACAAAATGTTCATTTTTCGGTTACTGCCCGTATAACTTCATCCGATAAAATAAAACGTACTTCTCATAAGGCAAAATGCCGATCATAGACTGTAAAGGAGCGCTGTGGGGATGTTCGGATATGTCAAGCCCCTGCCGGGCGAGCTGAAGGTCAAGGAATATGAATACTACAAAGCCGCCTATTGCGGTCTCTGCCGTGCGCTCAAGAAAAAGAGCAGGATCCTTCCTTTCACGCTTTCCTATGACTTCGTTTTTCTGGCGATCCTTCGTCAGGCGCTCGCAAATGAGCAGACCGAGCTGACTAAGATCCGCTGTATTGCGCATCCTATGAAGAAAAAGGCGGCGCTGAACGTCACGCCGTCGCTCGAGATCACCGCTTCCTCCGCCGCACTGCTCGTCTACTATAAATTCAGAGACGATGCCGCTGACAAGAAGGGAATTAAGCGCCTCGCAAGCAAGATTTTGGCTTCCTTTACGGGTGGACTTCGCAAAAAATGC
The DNA here is from genome assembly GCA_964426285.1 of uncultured Lachnospiraceae bacterium. Classification (GTDB taxonomy): domain Bacteria; phylum Bacillota; class Clostridia; order Oscillospirales; family CAG-272; genus CAKSQF01. The sequence continues at coordinate 8,050 of CAYRQA010000073.1, forward strand.
CTCGGTGACGGCTCTGCTGACCAAAAGATCGCCGAATCGCTCGCAACGCTTGCCGCATACGAAAAGGAAGGCTCACCGAGTGCCTATCCCTGCGCCGAAGCCTTCGGCGTACTGCTCGGGAACGTCTTCTGCGAGGGCGTGGAGGACACGCTTCAGTCGCGTTGTCTCTACGAGATCGGCAGACACATCGGGCGCTGGATCTACCTGCTCGATGCCGCCGACGATGCCCCCGAGGATGCAGGGTCGGGCTCGTATAACCCCTTCGTCTCGTCGGGCGAGTGGCAGAAGGACGATTTTGCCGAGATGATCGGGATCGCGCTGAACTGCGAGCTTGCCGAAGCCGAGAAGGCGATGAATCTGCTCGAGATCAGAGATCACGGACTGCTGAACATCCTGCAAAACATCCTCTATCTCGGAATGCCCGCAGAGGCAAAAAAATGCCTGAAAAGGCGGTATGGCGGCGAGAAAGACTGTGAAAACTGCGACAACTGTGAAAAAGACAGCGAAGGTGATGACAGGTGACTGTATATGAGGTCTATGAAGCGGTTGAGCACATCCGTTTGAATGAGTGTACTGCCGCCCTTGAGCTGCTCGAATCGGTCGATGAGAGTTATCGGGACGCTGCGTGATACTTTTGGTATTGCCGCGCGAACGCCGGACTCGAACGCTACTATGAGGCAGCGATAGCGGCAAAGAAAGCACATGAGCTCGAACCCGATAACGCCGAGTACAAAAAAGAGTGGAAAGCCTACCGCAAGCATCGCCGACCAACCGAGAAAAAGGGAAAAAAGGGCAAATTCAATGTGCTTGACTGCCTTGCCGACGGGTGTTGCGAGTGCGGCTGTGAATGCTGTTGCGAAAGCTGCGACGGCGTTGGATAAAATGAAAGCAAAACCTATCAGGAGAACGATATGAACGATCCTTATAAAGTATTGGGTGTATCGCGTGACGCGAGCGACGAGGAGATCAAAAAAGCCTACCGCAAGCTGGCACGCAAGTACCACCCCGACAACTATGTGAACAACCCCCTGTTCGACCTCGTGCAGGAGAAGATGAAG
>CAYRQA010000074.1:0-9107 GCA_964426285.1 uncultured Lachnospiraceae bacterium
TACTATAACAACCCCTCCTTCGGCTACGGGCAGGCAGTAGCCGCCGTAGCCGAAGGAGGGGTTGTTATAGTACGTCCCGATGCGCGGATCAAGGCATACGCCGTCGATGATCTGCTTCGTATCAAGTCCCTTGATCTCGGCGTAGGTGTCGAGCTCGTTGAAAAAGGAGACGCGCAGGGCAAGGTAGGTGTTGGCAAAGAGTTTGACTGCCTCCGCTTCGGTAAAGCCCATGATGAGGGTATCTATCTCCTTCTTGAGCGCACCTTCTTTCAGCAGATCTGCAAAAATATGTGCTTTTTCGGTCAGGGGCGGGTCGCCGAGGTCGGTTCCCACCACGATTCGGCTCGGGTAGAGGTTATCATAGAGCGCCTTCGATTCGCGCAGAAATTCGGGCGAAAAGAGGAGGTTTTGGATGCCGTACTTTTGGCGAACGCCCGCAGTAAAGCCTACGGGGATGGTTGACTTGATGACCATAACGGCGTTCGGGTTGACCTTTGTCACCAGTTCGATGACCGCTTCGACCGCCGAGGTATCGAAAAAGTTCTGCTTGGGGTCGTAATTGGTGGGTGCGGCGATCACCACGAAATCGGCGTCGGCATAGGCACGCTCTGCGTCAAGGGTAGCGGTCAGATCGAGTGCTTGCTCGGCAAGATAGCGCTCGATATACTCGTCGGCGATCGGCGATCTCCGCCCGTTGATCATCTCTACCTTTTCGGCGATAACGTCGACCGACGTAACGGTGTGATGCTGTGCGAGGAGCACCGCGATCGACAGACCGACGTAGCCCGTTCCCGCAACGGCGATCTTGTATTTTGGGGGTTCATCATTTATTTCTGCTCCATATAGAATGCTTTATACCACTCTGCGAACCTGCGCAGTCCTGTGCGCAGAGGGGTGGAGGGCTTGAAGCCAAAGTCGCGCTCGAGCGCCGAGGTGTCGGCATAGGTCACCGGCACGTCGCCCGCCTGCATGGGCACCAGCGACTTGTGCGCTTCAAAATCGTAATCCGCGGGCAGAACGCCTGCACGGATGAGCTCCTCCTGCAGAATGGTGACGAAATCGAGCAGATTTTCGGGACTGCTGTTGCCGATGTTATAGACCGCGTAGGGCGGGATGGGCAGTCCGTCTGCGCCGTTCAGCTTCTCGGGCGCGTGCCGCATGACACGGACTACCCCTTCGACGATGTCGTCCACGTAGGTGAAGTCGCGCTTGCAGTTGCCGTAGTTGAAGATCTCGATGGTCTGCCCTGCTCTGAGCTTATTCGTGAAACCGAAATACGCCATATCGGGACGGCCCGCAGGTCCGTAGACGGTGAAGAAGCGCAGTCCCGTCGCGGGGATGTTGTAGAGCTTCGAATAGGCGTGCGCCATCAGCTCATTCGACTTTTTGGTCGCCGCATAGAGCGACACGGGGTTGTCCACCCGATCGTCGGTCGAATAGGGCACCTTCTTGTTCGAGCCGTAGACGCTCGACGAGCTGGCATAAACGAGATGCTCGACCGTATGGTGGCGGCAAGCCTCGAGAATATTGTAAAAGCCGATCAGATTGGATTCAATATAAGCGTCGGGGTTGATGATCGAGTAACGGACGCCTGCCTGCGCCGCAAGGTTGACGACGATCTGAGGCTCATAGCGTGCGAAAACATCCTCGACCGTCGCTCTGTCGGCGATCGAGCCCTTCACGAATCGGAAGGTCTCATACCCTTCGAGCTCGGCAAGTCGGTGTTCCTTGAGGCGAACGTCGTAGTAATCGTTGAGGTTATCGATGCCGATCACGGTGATCCCTTCGGCATCGGCATAGAGGCGTCTGACCAGATTCGAACCGATAAAGCCCGCCGCCCCCGTGACAAGTATGGTTTTACCGTTCAATACAACATTTTGATTCAGCATATGATCCCCTTATATTCAGTCTGTACTTTTTCATAGCTTTCGAGATTGCCGATGTCGTAACGTCTGCCCGGCATCTCCATGGCGTGGACGACCGTCTTGGTGCAGAGCCACGCGATATAGCTGCCCGGCGCATCGACGCCGCAGCCCGCTTCGATGCCGCCCTTGACCAGCTTCGCATCGGCTCTCGTGTAATAATAGAAGGGCGGACAGCACCAGTGCGACTTCGGACAGGTCGGCTTTTCCTCCATCGAAAGGATGCGGTCATCGCCGTCGACCTCGACCACGCCGCATTTCGTGAGCCTCTGCTCGGAGGGCTCATAGTAGCGCATGATGCAGGAGGTGCCCTTGCGCTTTGCATAGGCGACAAAGTCGGTCAGGCTGAAATCGAGGAGGTTGTCCCCCGCAATGACCAGCATTTCATCGTCGAGCGAAAGCCGATCGATGGCAAACTGAATGTCCTTCACCGCCCCGAGTCTCGTCTCGTTGGAAGAAGTGCCGTCGTCGATGACCGTGATCTTCTGCACCTTCGTCTTCGCCCACTTCTCGAAATGAGGGGCAAATTTATTGTTGGAGATGACCACGTATTCGTCGACCGCACCCGAGCGGTCGATATCCTCGATCAGGTGATCGAGGATAGTCTTCCCCTGCACCTCGAGCAGGGGCTTCGGGAAATTTTCGGTCAGCGGATAGAGGCGTGTGGCATAGCCTGCCGCCAGAATCAGACATTTCATCGTGTTGCACCTCGTTTTTGTTGTACTTAGTTCAGCTGTACGCCGTCTGCACTCTCGCAGAGGTGGAAGGAGTATCTGCCCTCCAGCTGGGGGAAGACCTTCAGATACTCTCTCGTGACCTTCTCCTCGATCGTCTCGGCAAAGCTCGGATCGATGAGTGCCATGCAGCAGCCCTTGAAACCTGCGCCCGAGAAGCGGCCTCCGTAGATGCCGTCGGTGCGCAGCATGATCTCGTAGAGCGTTCTCAGCTCGTCCGAACCCGTTTCGTAGTGATAGATGCTCGAATGACCGCTTTCAAAGGAGAGCTTGCCGAATGCCTCGATGTCTCCCCTGCGCCACGCCTCGGCACCGCGCTCAACACGCTCGAATTCGGTGTAATAGTGTTCGGCACGCCGCCGCCAGTTTTCGGGCAGGCGGTCCTTGTATGCCTCATAGACCTCGCGGGGCACCTGACGCAGTCTTGCGTCCTCGAATTTGCCGTAATCCATGCCCGCGTATGCCATGAGTGCGTACGCCGCCGATTTGAGCTCATCGACGCGCATATTGAATTTGCTTCCTGCGAGGGTGCGCTCGATGCCGCTGAAAAAGATGGCGATCTTGTAGGGCTTCATATTCGGGTGGGTGGCGATCAGCTCGTAGCTGTCGTCAAGGGTGTCGAGATAGAGCAGGTGATCCTTCTTCGAGTAGACCTCGCAGGACTGGTCGAGCTTGCCGACCGACACGCCGACGTAACTGCGCTCCGCATCGAGCGCCGTCATGATCATCTCGTGCTCGGTCAGCGTCAGCCCGTTGACCTTGCAGAGGGCGCTGAGGAAGGCGATAATGACCGCCGCCGAGGAAGAGAGCCCTCCGATCGGCAGACTGCCTTCGACCACTCCGCAAAGCCCGACACGAAGCGTATAGCGCTTGGCAAGCGCCCACGTCGCACCTCTGAGATAGTCTGCCCAGTCACCCACCGGCTTTTCGTCGATCTGCGCGATATGCCACTGCGCACGTTTGGCAAACTGCAGTGACGAGAGCTCGATCACGCCGTTCTGCTTCGCACCGTAGGCGATGCGCACGCCTTTATCGATGGCGAGCCCCGTTATTTTTCCGTGCTGGTGATCGACGTGCGCACCGAGCGGACAGATCCGATAGGGGCAGAATGCCACCGCCATCGGCTCTTTGCGATAGGTTTTAAAAAATAGTTCCTCGCTCTTCATTGATTATTTCATGTTCCTTTTATTGTATTATGATAAAGTATTATGACAAAAATTCAGTTCTTCTGCATGAGCACACAGCCGAGCAGTTTTTCGCTTTCGCTCAGCCGTCCGACTGCATTCGTCAGGCAGTCGCGGTCGGCATAGCCCTTGCGCACTGCCCAGAGAATACCGTCCGCGCAGACGGTGGGCAGTGTGCCCTTACACTCGACTGCCATCCCCGGTGCGTTCAGCAGCAGGAAATCACAGTCGCCCTGCAATGCCTGCAGGTTACCCGCAGGGCGCCGATCGGTCAGATTGACCGTCTCGACCGTCTTGCCGTTCTGCCAAAGCAGGGAGGCGACCGTATTGGCAAGCTCCGCACTTCCCTCCTCGCGTAGAGCAGAGGTGATCATCAGCACGCCGCGCTTTTGATGCTCCGCCCAATCGTAAACGAAGCTCGCAAGCGCAACGTCGGCATCTGCCTGCGCTATGCTTTGCTCCTTGTCGGTGCGATAGGTATAACCTGCACTGCCGATCACCTTCACACCGATCGCCTCCTCCGCTTCATAGTCGAGGAGGACCATGCGGTCGTTGTAGCCCATAATCAGTGCGCAGACTGCGCCTGACATGAGCACCAACAGCCATGCGGCAATCAAAACGAACAGGACGCTCGTGCCGTCCGCTACCGTCACGGAGGGGTCTGCGAAAAAGGTCAGCCCGACCGCCGTATGCGCCGAAATATTCGGTGCGACCGCGAAAAAGGCTTCGGTGATCTCGGCGAGCGCCTCCCTGTCGCTTCCTTTGACCGAAAGCGTGAAGCTCCCCACCTTGTTCGCCCGAACGGTGAGCTCGGCAGACAGGTTACCTCTTCCGAGATGGGTCGCGATCGCATCAGCCGTCAGCTGTGCGTTCCATACCACAGGCATGGTCTTGGTCAGCAGATCGACGTCTATCCGACCCGCGGTCGGATAGAGTGCGTTTCCGTTGAAGAGACGGTCGGTTCCGCTTGCCATCAATTCGTTTGCCTCGTCTCTCGTCATCGCCTCGAGCGCATCTGCCGAGAGGGCTGCGGTCACGTCGGCAGTTGCGACCGAAAAGACCGTGTCGGACCGATAGCTCGATTGGTGCAAAAGCCCTCCGAGGGCAAGGGCGACTGCCGTCGCCAGTGCCAGCGAGGTAAGCCACGGCTTTCGGATGCGCTTCATGGCGCCCAGCGTGGCGATCAGCCACTTCAGGAGATCGACCTCATCGTCCTCCTCTGCCTGCACAGCCGTCTCATCGAGCGCATTGACGTCGCGCATAGTGTGGGCGGCGTAGAGCAACAGGCTTGCAGAATCGGTCGTGCCGCCGCGGGGGGCGGTCTGTGCGTTGATCTCGTCGGCGCTGAGTTGCCCCGCCGCAAAGGTCCAAACGGTGTGGACTTCGCCGCAACCCTTGCCGAAGGGTTTGGCGGACACTATCTTGTCAAAGGCCTCGGACTGCGCCTCTTCGGGCGCGTCGGTCAGAACGGTCAGATTTCCGTTCATCAGGATGGGTCGGGTCGTTTGCCTGCCCTTTTCGATGCCGAGCGAGGCAAGTGCACTGCCCGAGCGATCGACCAGGCAGACCTTCATCCCTGCATCCGCCATCGCAAGCGACAGATTCAGCGCCAGCCGTTCGGTCGCCTTCTGCGCCCGTTCGTCGGCTTTTTTTCCTTTTTTTGTTACGATCGGAAGCACCTGCAGCATTTTTGCGGGCTGATTTTGCAGAAATGCCGCCGTTTCTCCGAGCTTCTTACAATAGAGCCCGCCTGCGCGTTCCGCAGTCGGCAGAGGCAGGCATCGGTCGAGCCCTCTGCCCTTGCCTCCTTTATGGAGGGCGCCTGCCGTGGGCAATACCAGAAGACGGTCTGCCGCTTTGCGGGTTGCGGGCGCGCATTCAAACAGTCGGATCGCTACGACCGCGACGGCGCACAGAAAGCCGCCGACCATCGCCGCCAGCACAGACAGGAGCAGGCGGTTCGCATAACCGTCGGCAGATGCGGGAAAAGTAGGCGCAGTGACCGCTTCGATCGCGATGTTCGTCTGCTGGGTACGGGCAGGCAGCTGAGGGGCGTTCTCAGCCAGCGCCGACAGATAGAGGTAGACCTCATCCGGGCTCTGACCGGTCGCAGTGACCGTCAGCAGATTAACAGAAGTATTCGTCACCCCGTCGGTCGTCTTCACCTGCTCGGCGGCGACGCTGATATCGAGTTTCTCGCCCAGCGCATCCGACGCATAGTCGGTGCTGAGCTGACCCTCACTGATCGATCTGCAGAGACTGTAGACAGCGTTACTTGAGGCGGTGAGCTGATCGCTCCACTTCTCGTTTTGCGCAGTATTGCGCACAGAAAGAGTGATGCTGTCCGAATACTGCTCGGGCAAAGAGATTCCCGCTGCCGAGAAGACCGTCATTGCCGCCGCCAATGCGACCGTCAGGATCACCCGCCAATGCCTGAGCAGGTGAATCACCTGCTCAGCGAAGCTGATCTCGCCGAAGCGAAGGATAGATGGCTTATTTCTCATACAGTCTCCTTTATATCACCGTGATCGTGAGCGTATAATCGACCCGCACGCCGTAGCTGTTTCTGACCGTGAGCAGCATATCGTAACTGCCAGCCTTTGCGGTGTCAAGGTCGCTGCTCACGATCTGCACCAGGTGGGTAATGTCGCCATCGAGCAGATCGCTGACCGCGATGAGGTTGCTCAGCGTCAGGGTACTGTCCTTGGTTATTACGGGAGCGGCTATAAGCTCGAAGGTCGGCGGTTCATAATCGCGCAGGATGACCGTGCGGACGAGCGACACACTGCGCCCGAGGTCATCGGTGACCGTGAAGGTCGCCTTCAGACTGCCGTCGGCGCTCAGCTGTCCGACGTGGGTCAGACGGACACGGTCGGTCAGCGTCTCGTCCTTGCCGACCCCTGCGGTGATACCCGCCTGCCAACTCGAACGGTCGTCCTTGACCGACACGGTTACTTCATCGCTTTGAGCAGTGATCCAGGGGGTGGCGGAGCTGCGCTCGAGATAAGCGCTCACCCCGAAGAGCAGCAGGCTGCAGACAAAAAAGGTGATCGCGAAAACTTTTAAAGATCGCATATATTACTCCTCCCGCGCGGGGATGCGTGGTGCATCTGATTCTGATTGACATTCGTCTTCAATTATATCATATCTTCACCCGAAATGCAATATTATTTTTGCGTTTCGTCGCACTTTTAGAAATTTTAGAAGGCATACACATTTTTTTTACACAATGTTCATATCGAAAACTTGACAAATTCTCTTCCTTAGTGATATACTTTACAAAATGTGGATTTCTTCGACACGGTTTCGCCTTGTTTTATTGCAATTGCACAAATTTGAAACCACATATTACCGATCATTCATCTGTATACAACAGATCTTCGACAGAAAGGATCATCCATTCATGTTGCCCAAAAGCAAGCTTCAGCCGGTCACCTTCTTCTTTGCCGATCTTCTTTCCGCCGCACTGAGCGTTTTTTCCGCTTATTCCATCACCCTTTCCCTGCGCTATCATTCCATTTCTGCGGTCACCTCCGACTACGTTTTCCTCGCTCTCATCACACTCATCGCCTTCCTTATCAGCTTCTTCACCACCTCCTCCGAGCGCGACATCAGCAACTATTCCTCCCTTCGAATGCTCGCCAACCGCATTGCCGCAGGCATCATTCTCTTCGCCTGCTTTTCGATGATGACCATCACGATCAAGAGTATCTGGCGTTCCTATCGTCTTTTGCTCTTCGTGATCTCGTTCTTCTTCGTCATTATCTCCTACGCACTCCGTCTGATCAGCAAAAGCATCCTCATTCACAGCTACAAACACTCTAAGAGCGCTATCCTGACCGGTGTCATTACCGTCACCGACCGTGCGGAATCGATCGTGACCGCGCTCTCCGGACAGTGGACCCGCAAGGTCATCGGCATCGCACTGATCGACCGCAACGACGTTTCCTCGAGCTACCGAAACGTCTATCCGGACAAGCAGATGCCCGATAACGGCTCCCCTGCACCCACCGAAATTGCAGGCGTTCCGATCAAGGCTGATTTCGGCTCCTTCATCGACTGGGTGCGCAAGGATTCGCTTGATGAGGTCTTCGTTGACATCCCCTACGACAGCGGCATGAGCCTTCTTCCCTTCCTCGCCACGATGGAGAGCATGGGCGTGATCGTGCACGTCAACGTCCCCCTCTGCGACGCGATCACCGCCGATCCCCAGCTCACCCTGCGCAAGACGCTCATCACGGTCAACGGCAAGCCGATGCTCACCTGCTCCGCGGCTGAGCACAATCCCCTCCACCTCATGATCAAGCAGATCATCGACTTCTGCATCGGGCTGGTCGGCACCATCCTCTCCGCACCGATCATTGCGATCGTTGCCATTCCCCTGCTCATAGAATCGCCCGGACCGCTGATCTTCAAGCAAAAGCGAGTGGGCAAAAACGGGCGCATCTTCAATATCTACAAGCTCCGCTCGATGTACCGCGATGCCGAGGAGCGCAAAAAGGCGCTCATGGAGCAGAATGAGATGCAGGGTCTCATGTTCAAGATGAAAAACGACCCCCGCATCACCAAGGTCGGCAGATTCATCCGCCGCACCAGCATCGACGAGCTCCCCCAGTTCTGGAACATCCTGCGCGGCGACATGAGCTTCGTCGGCACACGCCCGCCCACGGTCGGCGAGTACAACGAGTATCACAGCCACCACAAGCGCCGCCTCTCGATGAAGCCCGGTCTCACCGGTCTCTGGCAGGTGAGCGGTCGGAGCAACATCACCGACTTCGAGGAGGTCGTCAAGCTCGATTGCGAGTATATCGACAATTGGTCGCTGCGGCTCGATTTTAAGATCATGTTCAAGACGGTCGGCGTCGTCTTCAAAAATCACGGCGCGGAATGATCGTCATCGCTGTCAAATCGGGTGCCGCATCGACACGGCATCTCTTTTTAATGAACTTTGAAATTTTATATAGGCTTAAACGGGCGGATTCCATATCCGCCCGTTTGTTTGGTTTGCGGTAACAATAGAGGTGGAGGGTATCCTTTATCGCGGACCGTCGAGGACGTCGGTCCCTACAGGGGGCGAATCATTCACCCAAACCCGTAGGGGCGAACGACGTTCGGCTTCGCCGAAGTCGAACGAATCGCCCGTCCCGTTCGATTTGCGGGGATAATGGGGTTTGCGGGAAGCCCTTGATGCCGCGGGAGCAAGCCCCCGCCCTCCAGAGTACGTGCGAATCGTACATCCTCCCCGACAGAATCGCTGCCAACAGATC
>CAYRQA010000075.1:0-8894 GCA_964426285.1 uncultured Lachnospiraceae bacterium
CAATGATGTAGATACCGTTTCTTTCGGTGAAGATGTACTCTGCCATCTTGGGGTTCCATCTTCTGGTGTGGTGTCCGAAATGGACGCCTGCTTCGAGCAGCTGTTTAATGGTAATAATCGACATTTTTCATGTCCTCCTTCGGTTTTTCCACCATTCCCGCCGAATTTTCAGCAAATCTGCCACCGAATCGCAAGGAATGTGTGTGATGATTTACGGTCGTGGCTTTACAGCTTTTAGCACACGCTGCAATGGAGATTATACCACATTAAATATATAAAACGCAAGAGAGATGTCAATCGTTTACAATTTATTTACATTTTAGCACCCGTATCCTCGATTTTGAGAATGTTTGACCGCCATCGCAACCGAGAAATTTGCAAGTAAAACAGGATATTTAAATATACACAAAGCACAATGCCAAATCAAGCTCAATTTTGTCTATTTTCACTGCAGTTTACAAACAATACACTTTTCGTTAACACATATTTCACATTTATGTGCGATAATACAGACAACGGTAGGGCATCGCTCAACCGATTTTACAGAAAGGATTCGGCTTATTGCCGAAACAAAGCCATGAAAGCTACCCGTTTAATCGCTCTTATGTTGGCGATCCTCACCGCATCATCGCTCTTCGCTTGCTCAAGCGGTGACACCGATAGCGATGAAACCACGCCCGAGGTTACCACTACCGAGACCCCTGCCACCACCACTGCAGACCCCGACACCGACCCTCCCGTAGATAATCCTCCCGAAGACGATCCTCCGGAAGAATTCAAGCCGATCGTGGCAACCGGAATCAGCGCACTGACCGCAACCGGCAGTGACCTGCGCGATCTCGTTATCGATGTTGCAGTCAGCGAAAACATGACCCCTTGGGGTGACGGCGGCGCCGAACGCGCATTCGACGGCAACCTTTCCACCACCAAGCTCGGCGGCGACGTTGCAGCAACCGGCGACGGCGTTGCTTCTGTTGACATCACCTGGAAGACCAGTGTTCCAACCACCGTAAGTGCTTACGTGCTCTACACCGGCAACGACTCCGCAAGCTGGATCGGTCGTACGCCCACTGCGTGGGAATTTTACGGCTCAACCGACGGTGAAAACTGGACCCTCATCGACAAGGTAGAGGCTTCTGGCATGGAAGATAAGAACGCTACTCCCTACGGCTACACCGTTGACGAGCCTACTGCTTACACCAGCTATAAGCTCACCATCCTTGACCACACCGCTGAAGAAGCAAGCGACACCGACCACAACAACTACCTCTTCCAGCTCAACGAGATCACTCTGATCGGCACCGCAGAGGGCGAAGCTGAGACCCCCGCGACCACCACTGAAGACCTCGACGCTCTGAAGGCGCTCGGCACCGATCTGGCCGCTAACGTACTGGTCGATTCGATGAAGGTCTCTTCGACCATGACTCCTTGGGATGACGGCGGCCTCGCTAACCTGTTCGACGGCAACACCACCGGCACCAAGCTCGGCGGCGACGTTGTTAACTCGACCAACATCTTCTGGAACACCGACGGTGCAACCACTCTGAAGAGTTACATCCTCTACACCGGCGGCGACTCCGGCACTTGGACCGGTCGTACCCCCGTTTCGTGGGTACTCTACGGTTCCAACGACAACGGCGTTAACTGGAAGGTCATCGACAGAGTTATCAATTCCGGCATGGAAGACAAGAACTCCACTCCTTACGGTTATACCGTTGATGAGCCTGCAGCATACATGAACTACAAGCTGCACGTCTACGCAACCACCAATACCGTAGAACAACCCAACGCTGAGAAGCCTGAAGTTACCACTCTGCTCCAGCTCAACGAGCTGATCCTCATCGGCGACGCACCCGCTGCTGAATAAGCAACTACTTACATTGCCACCTGCATCTGCAGGTGGCAATTTTTATTACAATTTTGCACAATTTCAATAGCATTTCGCTTGCAATTTTGTTGTTTTTCACGACTATTTACACTTTGTTCATGTATTGTTCGATTATCGTTCATGCCAATGTGATAAACTATCTACAACGGTCGAGTATCACTCTGCCGATTTAACGAAAGGATTCGGCATCTTGCGCCCGCCAAATGCCGAGATACAGCTATGAAAGTAACCCGTTTGATCGCACTTATGCTGGCGATGCTCACCGCTGCAACCCTCTTCGCTTGCGACAGCAGCAAGGACAATGACGACGACGATGCCCCCGCAGTTACCACCACCGAGCTCAACGGCGACCTCGACGGAGACGGCGAAGTCGATTTCGAAGAGCCCATCACCGATTACGGTGATCTGAACTCTCTGTATGATATGGGCTACGACCTGATGGAAAACGTCACCGACGTTTCCGCCGTCGGCATCACACTCTGGGATGACGGCGCTGCCGAAAACTTCTTCGACGGCGACGACATGACCACCAAGCTGGGCGGCAAAGAGCTCGTCTTCCCTGTTGACATCATTTGGAACACCGACGTTGCCACCACGCTGAAGGCATACATCCTCTACACCGGCAACGATTCCTCCGAGTTTACCGGACGTTCGCCCATCTCATGGGTGCTCTACGGCTCGAATGACGGCGAGAATTGGACCGAGATCGACACGGTCGACGAATCGGGCATGGGCAATGAGGACGCCACTCCCTACGGCTTCCTGGTTGATTCACCCGCTTCTTACACAAGCTATATGCTGTCCGTCACCTCCACCAACGGTCCTGTTGAAGACGGCGGCATGGAGCTCCAGCTCAATGAGATGGTGCTCATCGGCGACGTCAACGACTAAACGGTTAAATTGATTCTCAAGCAAATACAAACAAGGACGCCCACATGGACGTCCTTGTTTGGTCGACGAAAGGACTTGGGGCTTTGCCCCAAACCCCACTTAAGGTGCTTTTTCAAAAGGATAATTTTATAGATTTTCGCCCACCATTCCGGACGGAGAATGCTTTGGTCTACAGTCTGAGGGACGCCCACATGGGCGTCCTTGTTTGTGTCATCCTATTTTTAAAGTTTTTGGGGTTTTCAGGGGACTTTTTTCAAAAAGTCCCCTGAATGGGGTTTGGGGCGAAGCCCCAAATAAGACGATTTAAATCATCATGCCCTATGGAAGGTGGGGACGATCTCGAGCAGCTTTTGCTCGACCGCCGTTTTCATCTCCTCACGGGAGAGCGAGGTGTCTGTGGCGATCTGCATGAGCGTCTCAATGTTGGCAAGCAGTACCGTACGGTCGATATCCATCGCCTTACCGACGTAGATCTTGTCATTCTCGGTCGTTTCGAGCCCCTCTTCGTCCATGAGCAGCTCTTCATAGAGCTTTTCGCCCGGACGGAGACCGGTAAACTTGATCTCGATATCCTTGCCGACCGTTCTGCCCGACAACGAGATCAGATTTTGCGCCAGCGAGAGGATCTTCACGGGTCTGCCCATATCAAGGACGAAAATCTCGCCGCCCTTGGCAAGTGCACCTGCGGTCAGCACCAGCTGTACTGCCTCGGGAATGGTCATGAAATAGCGAATAATGTCGGGATGAGTAACCGTCACTGGCCCGCCCGCTTCGATCTGACGCTTGAAGAGCGGAATGACCGAGCCGTTCGAGCCCAGCACGTTGCCAAACCGCACAGCCGAGAAGGAGGTCTCGCCGACACCGTTCATCGCCTGTATGATCATCTCGCAGAGCCGCTTGCTGGCACCCATAACGTTGGTGGGATTGACTGCCTTGTCGGTCGAGATCAGGATAAAGCGAGGGATCTTGCAGGCGATCGCCGCTCTCGCAAGATTGAGCGTACCCATTACGTTGTTCTTGATCGCCTCCTCGGGGGAATCCTCCATCAACGGAACGTGCTTGTGTGCAGCCGCGTGAATGATCAGATCGGGGTTCTCGTCCTGCAAAATCGCGCAAATTCGACCGTAATCGCGCACCGAGGCAACTTGAACGTCCAGATCAAGACGGTCACCGTATTGAATGACCAACTCCTGCTGGATGTCATAGGCATTGTTTTCGTAGATATCGACGATGATCAGCTTCTTTGGATGGTTGGCGGCGATCTGACGGCAAAGCTCAGAGCCGATCGAGCCGCCGCCGCCCGTGATCAGCACCGTTTTGCCGACTGTGAAGGTGCGAACCTGCTCATCCTCGATCGAAATGGGCTCTCTGCCGAGCAGTTCGTCGGGGGTGATCGCACGCAGCTTCTGCACGTAGCCGCCGTCCTGCTTCTCAAAGTCGTGCACACGCGGGAGAATCTTTACATCACAGCCCGTGGGCGCACAGGTCTCGACCAGCTCCGCACGGCGCCGGTTGTCTGCGGAAGGAATGGCGATAATGATGAGCTCGATCTCGTGCTGCTTGCAGAGCCGCTCGACGTCTTGGTTACTGCCCGCGATCGGCACGCCGCAGATCGATCTGCCGATCTTGCTCGTGTCGCTGTCAACCGCCACTACCGGGTCAATGGCGCAAGCCGTGGTATTGTGGATCTCGGTCAGCAGAGCGGTGCAGGCATTGCCGCATCCGATGATCAGCGTGCGGCGCTTGTTGATCTTGCTCTTCTGCTTAAGCCGCTGAAAGCACTCGACGATCATTCGCATCCCCATGCGCGAGGCAAGAAAGCAGAGCGAAAAGAGCGCCGTGACCAACGTATAGAAATAAAAGGGCAGTGCACCACGGAAGAAGGTTCGGCAGACACAGAAATAGATGCCGCCCGCCGCGACGGTGGCAAGCACCGATCCGAAATACTCGCCCGGTTGCGCATATCGCCAAAGGATCCTGTACGAGCGCGACAAATAGAGCGCAATTATGTAGATCGGAATAATGATCAGCATTGCCTGATAATAGGTAGGGTGCTTGATGCTCTCTATAAAACCGTCTACGCCAAGCGAAATGTGCACGCGGCAGACATAGTAGCAAAAATTATAGACCGCTAAAATGATACAGACATCCAGTGCGATCCAACGAAGTAAGCCTATTTTGGCTCTCAATCATATCCCTTCCTTACTTTTGGTTCATTCTCATAACGTCAGAGACGCTCGGCTCTCCTGACCGAAGCTTCCTGCATTCAGCCGTTTGAAACCAGCTCCGACGGTGTGCACCCCGCCAGCAGTGCGTGGGGATTAACCTCGGTCAATCGGTCAGCAAGTACCTTGGAGCAATTCTCCGCCAACCAATCATATGCCCCATTCAGAAGCGGCGGGCGGTTGGTGGTGTTATGACCGTCCGAGGCAACGATCTGCGCCCATCCCTTCTCGCAGAGACGGCGGGCAGTTTTCACATATTTCCGATGTGCATCACCGCTGACCGCTCGCGCATTCACCTGAACGGCACAGCCCATCTCGCAGAGAGCCGCGGCAAGCTCGGGGTGCTTTTGGAATGCCTTATAGCGCTCGGCATGGGCAATAAGCGGTGTATAGCCCATTTTCCGCACTGCCCGCAGGAGGGCGGTGATCTCATCCGCCGATTCACTGCCGTAAAACTCGGTGAGCAGCCAACTCGTAGCACCGAGCGTGAGCATCCGCCCGTCTTTGATCAGGGGGAGCACGCTTGGCTCGAGCAGTACCTCCATGCTGGTGTAGACCCCAAGCGATAGACCCTCATCTGCGATGCGGCGATTGAGTTCAGCCGTCTTGGCTTCAACGTCGTCGGGATAAAGCTCATAAAATCCCTTGCGGGCATAGCTGTGCGGTGTCGCAACGATGGCAGTCGTGCCGTTTTCAACAGCCAGCTTCGCCATTTCGATCGACTGCCGCCAGTCGGTCGCCCCGTCATCGAGGTCGGGGAGAATGTGCATATGTAAATCAATCATACTTTAGTTGCAATGTATACCGTATCTTTCAAAATAGCGTTATCTTTGACCGCCATCAGTCGAATCGATGACGCCGTACTTAATGAGCAGCAGCGTGCGGGTTCGTCCCACCTCCAAAATGGCATCGGGCGAAGGCGCTTCCCCTTTTCTGCGCTTCTTCATATATTGCGCCGCCCGCTGCATCCATGCGACGGGCAGTAAAAAGGGCGCTTTTTCGAGGTAGGGATACCGTCCCTTCATCGATCTCAGCGGCGGAAAGATCGCCGCACTGCGCGCACTCCGAACCGATTCGTCGGCGGCATCTGCACCTGCGGCATTGAACGCTTGCAGGGTGATGGTGCTGCTCTGTTTGCGTTCCTCGCGGCTGTAGCCGTAGACACCGCCCTCGAGAATATCCTCGAGCAGGTCATCGGGATCAATGCGTCCCGTATATTCGGCGCTGACAGGCGTATGGAAATCACAGCCGAAGTAGCTTTCGCAGATCGCTCTGAGATTGGCAAAAAAGAGGTCGGCACGGATCTCTTTCAGCCTGCTCCGGACGGTATCCCAATCAATCTCGGCATCGTAGGCGAGCTCAAAGAGCATACAGTCGCAAAGCTGACGGATGCCGAAGCCGCTGTGGACGAAATGCTTGAAGGCATGGCAGACTAAATAGAGCATATGATCGGTATGCGAGAGCGTGTAAAAGGTCCAGCCGTTGACCGTCACCTCGATCGCACGGTCTGCGGCATCGGCAAACCAGCCGTTGATGCGAGCCGAGGCGGTCATGTATTCGGGAAAGAGCGCCGAATGGAGCTCGATCCGAAGTCCCGATTCCTTGTGTACGAAAAGCCGCACTCTTCCCTCTTCGTCGCAAGCGATCATCCCTGCCTCACAGAGGACTTCTGCACAGGCATCCTGCAGAGCAGGCTCGACGAGCAGATCCTCGTCGGAGGAGGTTCGGCAATCAGGCGACGGGTAGAGTGCGGCAACGATGATCCCCTTTACCACCATCGGCTTCAGCCCGCGTGCGAGCAGTGCATCATAGACACGGGCAAACACCACTCGCTTTTGCAGCTGTTCGGTAACCATGCAAAGTGCGCTTCTGCGATAAAACTGCCAATGGGCAGGATCGCAGGAGCCGAGGGGCGTATTGCCCCAAATATCAAAGAGCATCGGGAGCATATGATGCTGTCGGGCGACTGCATAGACCCCCTCGAGCTCCTCATCGTTTACAGAACGCGCATCATCGGGCAGTGCTTGACCGCTGAGGTAGCACTGCATCAGCTTCAGAAATATTTCGGACGACCGCGTCAGCATATGTGAAAGCTCCTTTGCAATAGGATTGGGGGGAAATGCCGATAGGCTCGGCAGCGGGCGTTTATTTTGTATCAGACTTGTAATATTTACCCTTGTAGTAAGGCGTGAGCGTCCCTTCACCCGTGTGATCAGAGGTAACGACACCGAGCACCTTGATGCCGGCAAGCTCGGTCGCCGAAAGGGTACGCTGAAGCACGGCATGGCGGCAGACGTCGGGACGTACGACCAGCACCAGTCCTGCGACCTGCCCTGCAAATACCAATGCGTCGGTCACCACGTCTATGGGTGCCGTATCGATCACGACCACGTCATACAACTCGCTCACCTCGGCGAGCAGCTTTGCCATATTTCTGGACGCCAGCAGCTCCGCGGGGTTAGGCGGGATCGGACCTGCGGGCAGCAGATCGAGATGCTCGCCAACACCCTTCACCAGCGCTTCCTCGAGCGTGTCGTTCTCCGCCAAAACAGAGGAAAGTCCGCTGTCACGGGGGCAATTAAAGAGCTTGTGCTGGACGGGTTTACGCATATCAGCATCGATGAGCAGGATCTTCGGAGCGATCTGTCCCATCGAGATCGCCAGATTTGCGCTCGTGATCGATTTGCCCTCACCGGGCAGTGCGCTCGATATGGCAACGATATTGGACAGTGCGCTGTCGCTCGCCGCCATGGTAAAGCGAAGATTGGTGCGTAGCTTTTTGAACGCCTCGGTCACTGCGAAGGGAGTGGTTTTGCTCAACAGCATATCGGGAGAATGTCCCTCATCCTCTTTTTTTCTTTTGGAAAAGAAAGCCATGATCAATTCTCCTCCTTCGTGCCGTAGGACGTATAGTTCGAATAGCGTGCGTAGCGTCCGTAACGCCCGTAACGCTTGCCCGAAGACTGATTAAAGTTAGGGATCTCTCCGAGCACGGGTAGCTTGTACATCGTCACGATCTCTTCACTGCTCTTGATACGGGTATCGAGAATAAAGATAAGGAAAATAATGCCTGCCACCGCCACCGCAGCCATAAACCCGTACAGGATAGGCGTACGGAAGGAGGGCACGTTCGAGGTGACCGCATAGGTCGCACGGTCAAGCACGTTGGCTTTGCCGACCTCGATAACGTCGAGCAGCATTTGAGGCACAACGTCCATCGCCGCATTGCAAATATCGACCGAAAGCTTCGGATCGCTCGTCGTAGCGGTAATGCTCATGATCTCGGTCTCGTTGACCGAATCGATGTTCATGCATCCCTTGATCATCGCGGCGGAGAGTTCGGGGTAGGTGTCAGTCAGTTTCTCCTGAATCTGAGTTGCCACGGTGTCTGACTTGACCGCCACCGAGCAGGTCTTGATCAACGCCTGTGCCGCATAGGATTCAGCGGACGAATAATAAGTCTGATCGATCTCACTGCTCTTGACGTACATGGTCGCCTGCGAGGTATAGACAGGCTGTTTTGGGTACTCATACATGAAATAGCTGCCCACCAGCGCGACGACAAAGGCAAGCAACAATAGCCAAACGTAGCGCAGCAGCAAACCGAGATAAGCTCTGATATTGATATTGATTTTCACGGCAGTTCCTTTCGATTGATACTTTCGGTAGAATAGTCGTTTCACCATGATCGCACGATCAAAAAGCAAATTTGATAACTATTATGTTATCACAAATAATGCACTTTGTCAAGCCAAAACAGCCTCATTGCCCCGTAGTTTTCTTCAAATTCCTCCGCATTTTGCTTATTATACGATGATCCCCCGCTTTCCCTCTCTTTTTCTCCGATTCTTCTGTCATAATCGACCGATCGGGCACATATTCATATACCA
>CAYRQA010000076.1:0-5563 GCA_964426285.1 uncultured Lachnospiraceae bacterium
GCCTGCTCGGGACTGGGTGAATTACAGGAAATTTCGCCGGATAAGATCATCCCCGACAAGAATTTTTCGCTCAGACAGGGCGCGGTCAAGGTCAACGGCTTCAAAACGCTCGACAAGGGCACGTGGAACGGACCGCTCTTCGAAGCGGTCGGCAAGAATTACGGTTTCACCCTCGACACCCCCATCCGCAAGTTCTCGCCCGAGGCTTTTGAAGTGCTCATGCACGGCGACAAGGACCGCCTCTACAATGTCGAACGCTACGACAGAATGTTCGGCAAGGGCGCGACCTACCATACCGTCACCTTCGAAGGGCTCATCCCCATGATCAAACAGCGCATGGAACAATGGGGAGGCGATTATTACTCGGAGTTTACCGTCGACGTGCCCTGTAAGACTTGCGGCGGTGCAAGGCTGAATCCCTCGATCCTTGCCGTCACGATCGGCGGCAAGAACATCCACGAATTCTGCTCGATGTGCGTATCCGATGCGCTCGAATTCGTCGAAAAACTCGAATTTACCGATACCGAATGGACGATCGCGCGCGAGATCATCAAGGAGATCAAGTCGCGGCTGAGCTTCCTCTGTTCGGTCGGGCTCGAATACCTCACGCTCTCCCGCAGAGCAGGCACACTCTCGGGCGGTGAAGCACAACGCATCCGTCTGGCGACCCAGATCGGTTCGTCGCTCATGGGGGTCATCTACATCCTCGACGAGCCCTCGATCGGTCTGCATCAACGGGACAACAGCAAGCTCATCAATACACTCAAAAAGCTCCGCGACATGGGCAACAGCGTCATCGTTGTCGAGCATGATGAGGAGACGATGGAGGAATCGGACTTCATCGTCGATATCGGACCGGGCGCGGGCATCCACGGCGGTGAGGTCGTCGCGGCAGGCACACCCGAACAGGTCAAGGCGAACCCGAACTCGCTCACGGGTGCATTCCTGTCGGGGCGTGAGAAGATCGAAGTCCCTGCCGCCCGCCGACCGGGTAACGGCAAATTCCTAAAGATCATCGGCGCAGAAGAGCACAATCTCAAAAAGATCGACGTCGACGTTCCGCTCGGAATGTTCGTCTGCGTGACGGGCGTGTCGGGCAGCGGCAAATCGTCGCTCGTCAACTCGATCCTGTTAAACACCCTCGCCCGTGACCTTAACGGCGCCTACACCACCCCCGGTAAGTGCGACCGCATTGAGGGCATCCGCGAGCTCGACAAGGTCATCGCCATCGACCAGTCGCCGATCGGACGTACGCCCCGCTCGAATCCCGCGACCTATACGGGGCTCTTCAACGACATCCGCGATCTCTTTGCCGCCACTCCCGATGCCAAGGCGAGAGGCTACGCGGCAGGGCGATTCTCCTTCAATATCAAGGGCGGGCGCTGTGAAGCCTGCGAGGGCGACGGCGTGAAGAAGATAGAGATGCACTTCCTGCCCGATGTTTACGTTACCTGCGATACCTGTAAGGGCAAGCGCTACAACCGCGACACTCTCGAGGTCAAGTATAAGGGCAAGTCGATCTACGACGTGCTCGATATGACGGTCGAGGAGGGAATGTACTTCTTCGAGAGCCTGCCGAAGCTCTATCGCAGACTGCGCACGCTTTATGACGTGGGACTGGGCTATATCAAGATCGGGCAGTCGTCGACCACGCTTTCGGGCGGTGAGGCACAGAGAGTGAAGCTCGCGGCAGAGCTGTCGAAGCGCTCGACGGGCAAGACGATGTATATCCTTGACGAGCCGACCACCGGTCTGCATTCGGCAGACGTGCGCAACCTGATCGCGGTGCTCAACCGTCTTGCCGATGCAGGCAACAGCGTGCTGGTCATCGAGCATAACCTCGACATGATCAAGACAGCCGATCACATCATCGACCTCGGACCCGAGGGCGGTGAAGGAGGCGGTACGGTTATTGCCACGGGCACACCCGAGGAGGTCGCGCAGTGTGAGCGCTCCTACACGGGGCAATATCTGAGGAAGATGCTTAAAAAAGGCTGAGTCGGAATCTTTTATAAGAGTTTTGGGGGTCTCAGGGGCTTTTCTCAAAAGACCCTGAGCGGGATCCAAGGGCGGCGCCCTTGGGCTATCTCCCTCGCCGAATATGAACTGCCTGTTACTTTTTTGAAACTTGATGACAAATCGGCTTGAAAAAGCGTCTGTGAATTGGTATAATAAGCCTAAAGGAAGGTGTTTCCCATGAAAAAGAAAAAGACGCCCATGACAGGCGATCCCTTTCTTGATTCGCTTTATGACTATGCGCCCGAGAAGGCAGAAACGGCAGGAAGCGCACCCCAGCGGGCGTGGATGCCGAGGCTGGTTCGATGGGGCGCTTTGGCTGTTTGCCTTGCCGTACTGGTCGGCAGTGTTGCCAGCATTGTGAAGAGCATGGTCGGCTATCAGGAAGCAGACAGTTATTATGATTCACTCTCGCAGCTTTGGCAGGGAGAGGCGGATGAGGACGGAAACCTGTTCGGGATGCTTGCGATCGGCGGAAAGGATACCAATCACAAGTCGACCGCCGATTGTGCAAACTCACAGAATGCGACCGATAAAGATCAGCTGATCGAAGAGGTCGAAGCCGATTCCGAAACGCTCAATCTCATCAGAGGCAAGCTGAGCGCACTTCGTCAGCAGAATGATGATCTGGTGGGGTGGATCTCGGTTCCCGATTCACGTATCGATTATCCGGTCGTGCAGGCGGAAGACAACGATTATTACCTCAATCACGCCTTCGACCGTTCCTACCTTGCGGCAGGCACGATCTATATCGATTATCGCAACTCCAAAAACTTTACCGAGAACTATAATACGATCATTTACGGGCATAATATGCTCTCGGGCGCGATGTTCAGCTGTATTTCCGACTTTTTCAACCGCAATTACTTCAACGAGAACAGATATATCTATATTTATACAGACCAAGGCATCTACGTCTATAAAACCTTCAATATTTACAAGGTAAAGATCGATAAAGACGTCAGCTATATTCGCAGAAACTTCGAATCGGGCGAAGAATTTGTAGAATTCTGCAACAGTATGCTGCAAAAATCGGCTGTCAAGGTCGATGACATCGATTTCAATGAAAATGACAGGATCATCACGCTGTCCACCTGTACCAACTCGCATAACGATAACGAGCGGTACTGTCTGCAGGCGAAGCTGGTCGAGATCCGGAAATAAGGGGCAGAGTAAAGAGAGCATGAAAATTTCAGTAGTCATTCCCATGTACAATGAAGAAGCCATTGTGCAGGATGCCGTGCGCACGCTTGATGCGGCAATGGCAAACTATTTTGATGCGGGCGAATACGAGCTGATCTTTGTCAGCGACGGTTCGACCGATCACTGCGCCGCAAAAGCGGAAGCACTGTATGATGAAGTGCCCGCACTGCGCGTCCTGCAATATACCCCCAACCGCGGCAAGGGCTGTGCGGTGCGCACGGGAATGCTCGCGGCAAAGGGCGATTTCGTGCTCTTCACCGATTGCGATCTTGCCTACGGCACCGAGATGATCCACACCTTCTATCAGCGCTTTACCGAGCGCTCTGCAGACGTGCTCATCGGCTCGAGAGCGCTCGGTGGCTATGACGGCTACCCCTTCCTGCGCAAATTCATGTCGAAGGCATATCTGAAGATGGTCTCGGTCATGGCGGGCTTTAAGCACTCCGATTCGCAGACGGGCATCAAGGGCTTTTCGGGCGAGGCGGCAAAGGCGATCTTCTCGGAATGCGAGGAGGACGGCTGGGCATTCGACCTCGAAGCGCTCATGGCGGCTGACCGCAAGAAGCTGACCGTCGAGGAAGTGCCGGTCAAGATCATCAATCACCGTGAGTCGAAGATCCGTCCCATCCACGATGCCTGCGTCATGATGAAGCGTGTCATGGCGATCAAAAAGAGGGAAAAAGTAAAGAGAAAAGCGACGAATGGGTGAGAATATGTCGAAGTTGTATGGAAAAGCTGCTTTTTTGACACTCATCTTCTTGTCGGTCGCGATCCTGTCTGGCTGTTCGTCCCGTAATTTCGCGATCCTTGAAGGATATACAAGCTCCGAGGAATATATGGACCAAGATGGATTCCAGGATTACGCGGATTATTGCAAATACTTCTATGATGCAGATGAAAGCGAACAGTTTGCGGCAGATTCCAGATATATGCTCGTCGAAGAAGAGGATATTGAAGATATCGGTGGATATTTCAAAGATTTTTCCGACGTAATGTTTGCACGCGAGCGAACGGATGAGTATGATTTCGACAGCGAATCGATCACTGCGGGCGACTATGTGTATATCGTTAGCGAAGAAGATGAATCCGATTACGCAAAATACAGCAACTATACCGTTTGCCTGTATGATATGGAGACAGCGATTTTGTATTATATTCATTGCAATAAATAGCCATGCAGGATGGTTGTAGGGCGAAAAACGCAAAGCAATAAAACAAGGAAGGCACTGCCTTCCTTGTTTTATTGCTCCGACAGCTCGATGACCTGTTTGCCCTTGCGCTCGGCGAGTGCCTTGAACTTCGCCGCACCGCCGAATGTGCGGGGCGCATAGGTGACGACCGTGTCCGCCTCCTCCACCATCCATCGGTTGCGCCTGTCGATCGCATAACGGCGGGGAACGTCGTCGAGTGAATCGGGGAAGAAGGTTTCCGCGTGCTCGATGTGGGGGTCATCACGCCCGAACGGCATATAGGCGAGCACTACGTCGAACGAGATCTCGGGATAAACGGGGCTCAGCCATTTGAGCGTTTGGAGCACGATGGCGTCGAAAGCGCCTTGATGACCCACATAGAAAACGTCGGTACCCTCGTTTTCGATCAGATCGGTCAGCACTCTTTCCAATACGGGACGGACGGTCTGCGGCGTGTCACGGTGTCCGAAAAATGTGTCGGTCATGAATAATGCACCTCTTTTTAATTTAGAATATTAAACGGATATCCGATAGGGATATTCACCTTGTTTTACCATATCCGAATGGGATTTACAATAACAATATGAGATTTTTTTGTTATTTGGGGTGGGGATATGGCAATTGATTATGTAATGATCGGAAAACGGATTCGCAGTTTCAGAAAGGCTAAGAAATGGACACAGGCATACCTTGCTGAAATGGCAGATGCAGAGCCAACCAATATCTCTCACATTGAACGAGGTGCAACGAAGGTGAGTCTGCCCACGCTCATGAACATTGCCAATGCGCTCGAAGTGACGCTCGATGAAATTGTCTATGGCAGTCTCGTCAAAAGCGTACACGTTTCGGTCGCGATGTTCGACTGTCTGCTCGCCGACTGCACGCCCGATGAGATCAGGGCGCTCTACGAGATCACCGCGACTACCAAGGCGGTCATGCGCAAGTATGGGTAGGAAAAATGCCTACCCGATTGGGGTACAGACGAACAAATAATATAGGTTGTAGGGCGGGGGCTTGCTCCCGCCGTTTCGAGCGTTTGGTGTTTGCGTCTTATTCGAACAAATCAGAAGTCATCGTAGGGGAGAACCTTGGTCCTCCCGCGGTTTTACTGCAGATTTATTCCGGGAGCGGGAGGAGCAAGCCCCTCCCCTACC
>CAYRQA010000076.1:5573-8767 GCA_964426285.1 uncultured Lachnospiraceae bacterium
CCCCTACCGAGTGCGGTGGATACCGAGCGACGGTGTGCCGCACCTGCCCTGAAAGAAGATGAAAAAGAAATAGCGCTGTCACGCACATTGTTTCGTGACGGCGCGTTTCTTTTTGCGCTTGTCACTCTCGTCAAAAATAGCACTCTCTCGCTTCCTTTTTGTGCAAAAAAACACTCGCATGAACCGACTGCCGATACAGTTAACAAAATGTTCACAAAATATTCGAGAAATCTTCGATTTTATGGTGTATAGTAAGAGTACAAATTAGCACTCATGCAGAGCGAGTGCTAATTTGGCATCTGTGAAAGAGCGGAGGTGAAGACGGATGAACGATGAATTAAATGCAAGAAAAAGAAAGATACTGAAAGCGGTCATTGATACGCATATCGCTTGCGGGGAACCGGTCGGCTCAAAGTTGCTGGCTGCCAATCAGCAGATCGCGCTTTCGTCTGCGACCATCCGTAATGAGCTGGCAGAGCTCACCGAAATGGGCTACCTCGTACAGCCGCATACCTCGGCAGGGCGCGTACCTACCGAGCAGGGCTATCGCTTCTATGTCGACAGCCTCATTCACGGCTACGACCGAACGGTCTCCGAGATCCGAGGGCTCAATGAGCTACTCAAAGCCAAGACCGCACAGCTCGATCGCATCATCGACGATGCGGGACAGCTTATGTCGGCGCTCACCAACTACCCTGCATTCGCGGTCCGGGCAAAGCCGCAGAGGCAGACGGTGCGCACCTTCAACCTCATGCGTATGGATGCCTACAGCTTCTTGCTCATCATGATCATCTCAGAGACCAACGTCAAGACGAGAACGGTGCAAACGCCCATCCCGCTTGATGACGATGAGCTGAGGCAGATCCAGAATCTGCTCAATCAAACGCTGGTCGGTGTCGAACCCGAAGGGCTAACACTCGCACAGATGCTCGAGATCGAGCACGCGATGGGTCGCTTCGGAAGCCTCGCATCGCCGATCATCAAGTGCATCCACTCGGCGCTCAGCGAGGATGTCACCAGTGATCTGCGGGTCGAAGGCGTAGACCGATTCCTCGAGTACCCCGAATTCTCGAGCGTGGGCAGACTTCGCTCGATGCTCGAGATGTTATCGAACAAAAAGGAACTGCTCGAGCTCGTTGAGCAGGCGCAGGGCGATGAGATCAACGTCTATATCGGCTCTGAAAACTCGGCAGACCAGACAGGCGATTCGACGCTTATCTTCAAGACCATCACCGTAGACGGAAGACCGATCGGTGCGATCGGCGTCATCGGACCCTGCAGAATGGACTACTCGAAGGTCATCTCGACCGTCGATCAGCTTGCCGAGAGCATACAAGGCTTGATCCGTCCCGGGCGGGCGCTCCCCGATCCGAAGGACCAAAAGGATCGATATTAGTGAAATGTCCCGATTGGACAGAAAGGAACACAGCGAATGGTAGAATCCGAAGAAATGAAAGAACAGACGGTATCGACGCCCGATGAAACGCCCGAACAGGGCGCAGGGACGACCGAAGCACCCGCTGCCGAAAAAGCAGAGAAGGAAAACGACGTGAAAAACGACAAGAAAACGAAAAAAGAGCTCGCAGAATATAAAGAAAAATGCGAAGTGCTCGAAAAATCGCTCGCAGAGCAGCAGGACAAATACCTCAGACTGGTGGCAGAGTACGACAACTTCCGCCGCCGCTCGCAAAAGGAAAAGGAAAGCATCTACACCGATGCGTATACCGATGCGCTCAAGGCACTGCTTCCCGTGGCAGACAATCTCGAGCTTGCCGTGAAATATTCGGAGGGCGATAAGGTAGTCGAAGGTGTGAAGATGACCCTCAGTCAGCTTGCCGCCGCGCTCGAAAAGATGGGCGTTGAGGTCATTCCGACCGAGATCTTTGATCCGAATGTTCACAATGCCGTCATGCACATCGAGGATGAGCAGTACGGCGAGGGCGCGATCGTAGACGTTCTGCAAAAGGGCTATCGCAAGGGCGATAAGATCATTCGGTTTGCAATGGTAACGGTCGCTAACTGAACCGAAGCCATTCATAAATATACAAGCATAAGAATATAATAGAAACACTGATTTGGAGGATTATTTATTATGGGAAAGATTATCGGCATTGACCTTGGTACAACCAATAGCTGCGTAGCAGTATTCGAAGGCGGCGAACCCGTCGTCATCCCCAACCCCGAAGGCGCAAGAACCACCCCCTCGGTAGTTGCATTTTCCAAGACCGGCGAGAGAATGGTCGGTCAGGTCGCAAAGAGACAGGCGATCACCAACCCCGACCGCACCATCATCTCGATCAAGCGTGAGATGGGCACCGGCTACAAGGTAAAGGTAGACGACAAGTCCTACACTCCTCAGGAGATCTCCGCAATGATCCTGCAGAAGCTGAAGGCTGACGCAGAGGCATACCTCGGTACCACCGTTACCGAGGCAGTCATCACCGTTCCCGCATACTTCACCGACGCACAGCGTCAGGCAACCAAGGACGCAGGCAAGATCGCAGGTCTCGACGTTAAGCGTATCATCAACGAGCCTACCGCGGCGGCACTCGCTTACGGCATGGATAAAGAAGTCGACCAGAAGATCATGGTATTCGACCTGGGCGGCGGTACCTTTGACGTATCCCTGCTCGAGATCTCGGACGGCGTATTCGAGGTACTGGCGACCGCAGGTAACAACCGTCTTGGCGGCGACGACTTCGACGAACGCATCATGAAGTGGATCGCAGAAGAGTTCGCAAGAGAGAACGGCGGCATCGATCTGCTGAAAGACAAGATGGCGGCTCAGCGTCTGAAGGAAGCCGCAGAAAAGGCAAAGATCGAGCTGTCGGGCATGACCTCGACCAACATCAACCTGCCCTTCATCACCGCAGATGCGACCGGTCCCAAGCACTTCGACGGCACGCTCACCAGAGCGAAGTTCGACGCACTGACTAAGGATCTCGTCGATGCGACCATGGGTCCCACCAAGCAGGTACTGCGCGATGCAGGTCTGTCGGTCGGTCAGGTAGACAAGGTACTGCTCGTCGGCGGTTCGACCAGAATCCCCGCCGTTCAGGAGGCAGTCAAGAGCTTCCTCGGCAAGGAAGGCTTCAAGGGTATCAACCCCGATGAATGCGTAGCGATCGGTGCGGCTGTACAGGCAGGCGTCCTCGGCGGCGACGTCAAGGATCTGCTCCTGCTCGACGTAACCC
>CAYRQA010000077.1:0-8618 GCA_964426285.1 uncultured Lachnospiraceae bacterium
CGCCTGAGAGAACAGAAACAGATTGTCATCGGAAGTGACGATAGTGGCAGAGGTATCACCCTCGGATGTCAAGACCTGAACGGTCTTAATCATGGCTTGCCACTGCCTCGGCAATGCCGGGAACACCGTTTCGTTCAGATAGGTTCGCATCTTGGTCGCATCCCGGCCACCCACGTTGGTGTTACTGCTGTTCATCTGGTAAGTGGCGTTCATCAAGCCCTTCATACCGAAAACAACACTTGTAAAATCACCGCTGGCGTCAGCCAGCTTGAAGTAATTGAAGCCGTACACCTGGAGGACGATCTCGCTGTCCTTGAACGCGTAGTAGTCGGAACGATCTTGATCTCGTCGCCAACACTAAAGTAGTTCTTCGCATTGCCCGTGGAGATGATGCCGTAGAACTTCGCCAGCGTATAGCCCATATTGTCATCGGGGTTATCCGAGTACAGATAGTCATACCCGCATGCAACCGAATCGGGCATGGTAGGCGTTACGAATACCGCATGGACGTCCATGTCGGACACAACGCTGTTAGTCTGCTGATCCCAGCCCATCCAGATCGCGCCGGAAGAAGCGGTCAGTTCCTCGCCGGGGTACTCGACCAACCTGTAGGCGTCAACCCCGCTGACGGAAGCCGCCAATGAGGTATGGGCTGTATCCTTCCACCAGTTGACAGTGTAGGTTCTCGGGGGGTAGAGATACACGGCGGTGACCACCAGATCGCCCAAAACGTAGTTGAACGCCGTATCCCAGCCGATGAAGGTGTGGACGGTTTCGATCGTGGGCGCTCGCGTGGGAGTGGAGATCATCCCTGCCGTAACGGGGTTCACGGCAGCGCCGTACTGTCTCACAACCTGTGTCGCTTCAGGGAATACCGTACCGTCGTAATCTTGGAAGGTAACCGTGAAATCCTCTAAGATCGTATCGCAGGTAACTGCCAGTTCGGGGAACTCAGCTCGGATCGTGTCGATCTCCCTCTGAGACGCCATGCTTAGTGTTGCCGCACCCTTCAGGACGAACTGTTCGGTATCCACGCCGAACTCGTCGAACCCTGCCTTATCGGTCAGTCCCATAATGGCGTCTCAGCCCACACAACGTCGGGCAGTCTGCCGCTTTCGAGGTTGGTCGCACCCTTGACGATGGTCAAGGTGTCGATGGCAGGGCTGTCTTCTACCCAGATGCTTGTCATTTCGGGCGCACCGACCGTGAAGCTTTCCAGCTTGGTCAGCCCGCGAGCGATGATCTGCTTCAGGTTGTTCAGCGCAGCCACTCTCACAGGCGCACCCTTGGCGAACTCAACGCCTGTGATGCCCGAATAGGTGGTGTAGATCTCTTCAAGCGAAGTCAGCTTGGACAGGTTGATCGACTGAGTAAGCAGCGGAATGTTTCTCAGATCGATGTACTCCAAGTATGGGGTGTTGTCAAAGCTGATGCCGCCCGTGTTGGCGGTGTTCATGGAGGTGTTGGAATAGCCCACTTCGCCCGAACCGATATCTGCCCGTCTGAGCAGTGGTGTATCGGAGAGGTCGACGAACTTGGGATAAACGTGAGCCAGTGAGCCGATCATGGAAATGTGCTGTGAGCTGAACAGATAGGTTTCAAGGTCGTTCAGGTTGGCACCGTTGGGGCAGACCATGGTGTACGCTTGCCCTGATTCTGCGCGAACCACATACTCGCCGACATTGCCGAACTGGCAGCGCAGATACATCTTGACGAAGGGGACGACGCCTGTAATATCGCCATTGACGGTAGCCCCCACGGGAACGTTGGTGCGGAGAGAAATCTTGTGCTGAGTACACAGATTGTCGCGATATTTGGACGCCATATAGACCGACTGCTTCGGAATGAAGTAGTACCGCTGATACTCCTTGGTGCCCGGCATCATGGAGCGATAACGAGTGGCAGCGGGCACACGGTACTTGTTGTGGGCATCCTCCATTTCCAGTGCCTCGGGGCGTGCGGATTGGTACTCGTTGAACTCGTCGCAGATGTCATCGGCATCCCAGCAGCCCTGACTGTCCAGCTTGATATACCAAAAGGCAAAGAGCGTGTTGGAAACGCTTCAGCGTGAGGTTAATCTTCGCGACGGCGCCTTCGCTTTTCGTCTGTCGGGCAAGGACAAAAATTACGGAGCTGTTTGGTCAAGATGCTATCATCTGCAAGGGCTGTATCAGGCTTGTATGGAAGAAGGCGATTCCTGGTTTCATATGGATGAACACGATGTAACCTTCCGTGATTATACGCCAGCCGATTATATTCCCGAAGCGCTGAAGTGCTACCAAAAAGGACTTCGCGTGCTTACGACCTTCCTCCTGAGCGATATTTACGGTAATCCGGCGGATCAATACCTTTGGGAGGGTATGCAGACCTTCCATTGGAGTTTTCATCAGCGTATTGCCGCGTGTCACAAAAAGCTCGACAATACCGAAGAATGTGAAAAGTCTATTGCTGAGGCTTACCGACTCGTATCTGTTGTATGGAAGGATTTCGAGGAGAACAAGGAATATTATATGGAACCCTTTAATCAATATTTAAGCGATTACGACCTTGCAGAATATATCCGATAACCATCGCCCCGCCTCGCGCGGGGCTTCTTCTTTTGTCTATGAGCAAAGCGCGGTGTTTCGCCGGCTTTATGTTTTTTTCGGTAAAAAATCAATAATGACCGAGCTGCGGCAAAATTATTTTGCAAAAAAACCAAAATTTTGAAAAAAGTTCGAAAACATATGTCAATGCACTTGACATATGTGTTTTTTTTTGCTATAATCTTGAACAGTATTTTTTTGCGGAGAAATCATAAAACACTGTCGAAAACCGAAATAATTCAGGAAGGAGACGGGCGCGCAGCGAAATGCTGTGTCCCTCGCAAAGAATAATATGAAGTATAATGCAATCGTCGGACAATCGGGCGGTCCTACCGCCGCCATCAATGCAACGCTTGCTGGCGTGATCTACGGTTCGAAGCTCTCTCACAACATCGATACCCTCTACGGTGCTTACAATGGCATTGAGGGAATGCTCAATGAGCAGTTTTGTAATCTGACAGAGCGTTTTTCCGAGAATCTCGACATTCAGATCCTTACCCAAACCCCTGCGGCGGCGCTCGGCTCTTGTCGGTTCAAGCTGCCCGATCCTGCCGATCCGAAGGGAAAGGCAGTGTACGACAAGCTCTTTAACGTCTTTGAAA
Organism: uncultured Lachnospiraceae bacterium; assembly: GCA_964426285.1. Classification (GTDB taxonomy): domain Bacteria; phylum Bacillota; class Clostridia; order Oscillospirales; family CAG-272; genus CAKSQF01. Next base: position 3,188 of record CAYRQA010000077.1, read on the forward strand.
AATACAACATCCGCAGTTTCTTCTACATCGGCGGCAACGATTCGATGGATACGGTTGCCAAGCTGTCGAAGGCTGTCGAGCTATACAATTATCCGATGCAATTTGTCGGCGTTCCCAAGACCATCGACAACGATCTTTGCGGGACTGACCATACCCCCGGTTACGGCTCTGCGGCGAAGTTTATCGCCGCGTCGATGCAGGAAGTGCTCCGTGACTGTGCGGTGTACACCGTACCCGCCGTTACCATCGTTGAGATCATGGGTCGGGATGCAGGCTGGCTGGCTGCGGCTTCAGCGATCCCGGGCATCCTCTCCAACCATGCGCCCGACCTTGTTTATCTGCCCGAGGTCCCCTTTGATATGGACCGCTTCCTCGACGATGTGGCAGAAAACTTCAAAACGCACCCCGATATCGTGGTAGCCGTTTCAGAGGGCATTCGTTTTGCCGACGGTCGCTACGTAGGGGAGGGCACACAGAGCGGTGCGACCGACATATTCGGTCACAAGTATCTCGCAGGCACCGCAAAAGTGCTCGAATATGCCGTTAAGGAGCGATTCGGCTGTAAAGTCCGTTCCTTCGACTTCAATCTCCCTCAGCGCTGTGCGGCGCATATGCTCTCTGCGACTGACGTAGAGGAATCGATCGGTGTCGGCAAATACGCCGTGAAATGTGCGGATGAAGGCATAACGGGCTGTATGATCGGCTACGAGCGTACCGACCGCCCCTATACCATCACCTACAAGCCGATGCCCATTGGTGAGATCGCCAATAAGGTAAAGACAGTGCCCGCCGAGTTTATCCATCCCGACGGCAATCACGTCACCGAGGCTTGCCTTGAGTACATTCTCCCGCTCATTCAGGGTGAATATCAGACCATCTATCGTTACGGTCTGCCCCTTCATTTCGATCTCAGGCTCCCCAAAACGGAACTCAATAAATTCAAATTAAAATAAAGAGGTATATATCATGCGTGTTTATAACTTTTCAGCAGGTCCTTCCATGCTTCCCGTTCCCGTGCTCGAAAGAGTGGCGGCAGAAATGCTCGATTACAATGGCAGCGGTATGTCGGTTATGGAGATGAGCCACCGTTCGGCAGTCTATGATGCCATCATCGTAGCGGCTGAGGCAAATCTTCGCAAGCTGATGAATATTCCCGACAACTACAAGGTTCTCTTCCTGCAGGGCGGTGCGTCCACCCAGTTTGCGGCAGTGCCCCTGAACCTGCTCTCGGGCAGCGGAAAGGCTGATTATGTAGTAACCGGTCAGTTCTCCAAGAAGGCTATGCAGGAAGCCAAGAAATACGGCGATATCCGTGTGGTCGCTTCCTCCGAGGATAAGAACAACACCTACATCCCTTCGCTCAAGGCATCCGATTTCCGTCCCGACGCAGACTACGTACATATCTGCATGAACAATACCATCTACGGCACCAAGTGGCATGAGATCCCCGACACGGGCGATATTCCGCTGGTGGCAGACCTCTCCTCCTGCATCATCTCCGAGCCTATTGATGTTTCCAAGTTCGGTCTGATCTACGCAGGTGCGCAGAAGAACATGGCGCCCGCAGGTCTGACCCTCGTCATCGTCCGCGAAGACCTCATCGGCAAGGCACGCCCCGAGACCCCCGCTATGCTTGATTACAAGCTCATGGCGGACAACGATTCGATGTACAACACCCCTCCTTGCTACTGCATCTACGTGGCGAACCTCGTTTACGAATGGCTGCTTGAGATGGGCGGTCTGACCGCGATCGAAGCGCACAACAAGACCAAGGCGGCTATCCTGTACGATTACCTCGACAGCCAGTCCTACTACACCGCACCCGTTGAGAAGGAAGCACGTTCGATGATGAACGTCACCTTCGTGACCGGCGACGCAGACCTCGACAGCGCATTTGCAAAGGAAGCGGCAAAGGCAGGTCTGCAGAACCTCAAGGGTCACCGCTCGGTAGGCGGTATGCGCGCATCGATCTACAATGCGATGCCCAAGGAAGGCGTCGAAGCGCTCGTCGCATTTATGAAGAAGTTCGCCGAAGAGCATCCCAAAGCATAAGGAGAATAACCGATGAAAAACGTATTATTGCTTAACAAGATCGCCGCTTGCGGCACCGATCAGTTTGATAAAGCCGAATATCAGCTCACCGAGGCTTGCGAGAATCCCGAGTTTGTGATGGTCCGTTCGGCGGCGATGCACGATATGCCCGTCAGCGATAAGCTGATGGCGGTTGCCCGTGCAGGCGCAGGCGTCAACAACATTCCCGTTGAAGAATATGCCAAGAAGGGCATCGTCGTCTTCAACACCCCCGGTGCGAACGCCAACGGCGTAAAGGAACTGGCGATCGCCGCACTTCTGCTTGCTTCGAGAGATATCGTAGGCGGTGTGCAGTGGGCGGCTACTCTCGCTGGCACCGAAGCACCCGAAAAGGCTGTCGAGAAGGGCAAGTCCAAGTTTGCTGGCATCGAGCTGCAGGGTAAGACGCTCGGCGTCATCGGTCTGGGTGCGATTGGCGGTCTGGTTGCCAATGCCGCAGTGTCGCTCGGCATGAACGTCATCGGATATGACCCCTACGTCAGCGTTGAAGCTGCATGGCGCATCAGCAGCAAGGTCCGCAAAGCTGCCGATTATGCCGAGATCTACCGCAACTCCGATTTCATCAGCATCCACGTACCCGCAACGCCTACCACCAAGGGCATGATCTGCAATGATACCTTTGCTCAGATGAAGGATGGCGTGCGCATCATCAACCTTGCCCGTGCAGACCTCGTCAACACGACCGATATGAAGGTCGCGCTCGAGAACGGCAAGGTCGCAAGCTACGTTACCGACTTCCCGACGGCTGATACCATCGGCGTGAAGGGCATCGTAACCATCCCGCACCTCGGCGCATCGACCGAGGAATCGGAGGAGAACTGTGCACGCATGGCGGCACTTGAGCTGATCGACTTTGCCGAAAACGGCAACATCAAGAACAGCGTCAACTATCCCACGCTCTGCGTTGACCGCGGTAACTGCTCTCGCATCGGTGTACTGCATGAGAATATCCCCGCCGTTATCTCGGGTATCACTACCGCAGTCGCGAACTTCAATCTCAATATCGAGCATCTGACCTGTAACAACAAGGGCGACAAAGGCTATGCGATCATCGACATCCATGGCGAGATCCCCGACGCACTTCCCGAAAAGATCGGTGAAATCGAGGGCGTTATCCGTACCCTTACCTTTGAAGGCAAGTAATCTATGATATTTTCAGACGGAAGCCCTTTGACTTCCGTCTGTTGCTTATCGTGTAAAATCAGGAGAAAGAGCATGAAAACATTCAAAAAAGCGGGTATATTGCTTCCGAAAAGAGACGACATGGCAAAGTGGGCAGTTATCGCCTGTGACCAGTTTACCTCGCAGCCCGAATATTGGGCTCGCGTGAGATCGAATGTAGGAAATGCGCGCTCTACGCTCGATCTGATCCTGCCGGAGGTCGAGCTCGAAAACCTCGGCGACGAGCGCATCGAGCAGATTAACCGCGCAATGGCGGATTACCTCGCATCCGATGTATTTTCGGTCTATGAAAACGCTTATGTGTACGTTGAACGCACTCTGATGAACGGGTCTGTTCGTCGCGGCGTGGTCGGTTCGGTCGATCTCGAGGCGTACGACTATTCTGCAGGCGCGACCTCGGAAGTTCGCGCGACCGAGAAGACGGTCGTCGAGCGCATCCCCCCGAGAAAGCGTGTCAGAGAGAACGCACCGATCGAGTTGCCGCACGTTCTGCTCCTCTGCGACGATGCAGAGAAGAAGCTTATCGAATCGATCGCAAGGATCAAAGACACACTTCCTAAGCTCTACGATTTCGAGCTCATGGAGAAGGGCGGACATATCGCGGGCTGGCTCGTACAGGGTGAAGCGGCAGAGCGCTTTGACCATGCGCTCGACGAATATGCCGCATCTGCGCCCGATCGCTATCGCGATCTTGACGGAACGCCGCTTCTCTTTGCGGTCGGCGACGGTAACCATTCGCTCGCGACCGCGAAAGCTTGCTATGAAGCACTCAAGGCGGGCTCTTCGGATGACCTTTCAGCTCACCCCGCGAGATATGCGCTCGTTGAGCTGGGCAATCTTCATGACGATTCGCTTGAATTTGAACCGATCCACCGCATCATCAAGCACACAGACCCTGAAGCGATGCTGAAAGCGATCGCTGAAACCCTCGGCGAGGGTGATTGCCCGATCAAGTGGGTCGCGGGCGGCAAAAAGGGAACGCTCATGCTCCCCCTCAAGTCAGGTGAGCTGCCTGTGGGTGTTTTGCAGGCATTCCTTGACGAATATTTGAAAGAGAACGCGGGCACGATCGACTACATCCACGGCGACGACACGGTGAGAGAGCTGGCATCCGATGCCGATTCGATCGGCTTCCTCCTGCCCGCGATGGCAAAGGGCGACCTCTTCCGCGGCATCGTCGCAGGCGGCGTCCTGCCGAGAAAGACTTTCTCGATGGGTCACGCCGAGGAAAAGCGGTATTATTTAGAGGCACGGAAGATCAAGTAAATCAATATACAACTCCACATTGTATGATGTGGAGTTTCTTTATTCTGCCGCAATGCACTTTTTTGCGATTTTGCTTGATTTTTTATGCAGAATGTGCTATAATAGCTCATAATGCCTTAATATGGCATAATTTGACCAAAGGGAAGGGATTATATGAGCGAGATCGAAGCACGCATTCGCCACTTGCGCAGTGTGATCAGCTATCACAGCCATAAATACTACGTCGAGGATAGCCCCGAGCTCTCCGATTTCGAGTATGACAAGCTCTTTTACGAGCTCAAAGCGCTCGAAGAAGCCCATCCCGAGTTCTACGACCCCAACTCGCCCACCGTGCGCGTCGGCGGCAAGGTGCTCGACAAATTCGAGAAGATCACGCACACCGTTCCGCTCAAAAGCCTGACAGACGTCTTTTCCTACGAGGAACTCAGAGCATTCTGCACCAAGCTCGAAGCAGAATACGGCGAGCTGGTCTACTCGGTCGAGTGCAAGATCGACGGTCTGTCTGTCGCGCTCCACTATGAGAACGGCAACCTGATCTATGCCGCGACCCGTGGAGACGGTGCGATCGGTGAGGTCATCACCGAAAACGCACGCACCATCGGTGCAGTCCCGCTCACCATCCCCTATACGGGCAGATTAGAGGTGCGCGGCGAGGTCTATATGCCCCGCTCGGCGTTCGAAGCGCTCAATGCGCGCCGTGCTGAAGCGGAAGAACCGCTCTTCGCGAATCCCCGCAATGCGGCGGCAGGCTCGCTCAGACAGCTCGATTCGTCGGTCACGGCATCGAGAAAGCTCGATATCTTCATCTTCAATCTTCAGGACTGCGACCGCACCTTTGATAGCCACGTTGAGACCTTCGAATTCATGAAGGAACAAGGCTTCAAGGTGATCC
>CAYRQA010000078.1:0-8617 GCA_964426285.1 uncultured Lachnospiraceae bacterium
ACCATCTCAAACGCCGAAGTTTTCTTCCCCCTCCTCAGACTTCTCCCCCAACTTCCTTGGCTTTGCTCATTCTGGGGGATTTTACAAAATACACCTGCAAAATGACGCAGTCATTTTGCTCTAATAAAGTTCTTTGCGTCGCTTTCTTTCAAGAAAGCGACCGGGGGTTGGGGCGGAGCCCCAAGGAGAAAAAACATGACTTACAACGAAATCAGACGCAAAAGCAGAGCGGTGCAGGTCGGGCGAGTGACGATCGGCTTAGATGCGCCGATCGCGGTGCAGTCGATGACCAACACCGACAGCGGCGACTACGCGGCTACATACGCGCAGATGAAGGCGCTGGAAGGGGTGGGCTGCGACATCGTGCGCATGACCGTGCCCGATATGGAGGCGACAAGGACGCTTGCGCGGCTCAAGGAGAGCGATCTAAGACTGCCGATCGTGGCAGATATCCACTTCGACTACAAGCTTGCGATCGCCGCGGCAGATGCGGGGGCGGACAAGATCCGCGTCAATCCGGGTAATATCGGCGATGCAGACCGCGTCAAGGCGGTGGCGGATCATTGCCGCAGACTGAATATCCCCATCCGAATAGGGGTCAACAGCGGCTCGCTCGATAAAAAGGTGCTTGCCAAATACGGCGCACCGACGGGTGAAGCGCTGGCAGAGAGTGCGCTCGACAATATCGCGGCACTCGAGCGCTACGATTTCAATAATATCATCGTCGCGATCAAATCCTCCGACGTGTGGCGCATGATGACTGCCAACCGCATCGTCGCCGAGGCGTGCGATTATCCCATTCACCTCGGTGTGACCGAGGCGGGCGGCGACAGGATGGGCACGGTCAAGAGCGCAGTCGGCATCGGCTCGATGCTCGCATCGGGCATCGGCGACACCCTGCGCGTGTCGCTGACCGCAGATCCGTTGCTCGAGATCGAACGCGGACGTGCCATCCTCTCGGCGCTCGGGCTCAACAGCAAGCAGCTGGTCGAGGTGGTCTCCTGCCCGACCTGCGGACGCACCAAGATCGACCTCATCGACCTCACGTCCCGTTTTGAGGCGCGCGTCCCCGAACTGCACCCCTCGAGACAGATCAAGGTCGCTATTATGGGCTGTGTGGTCAACGGTCCGGGCGAGGCAAAGGATGCAGACATCGGCATCGCGGGCGGTGTGGGCGAAGCGCTCCTCTTCAAGAAGGGCGAGATTGTCGCGAAACTCAGCGAGGATAAGGTGCTGGATGTGTTGATCGAGGAGATCAATAGGATTTGAGCAGGAGGATAGGTGCAAATTTCTCCCTACGGTCGAAATTTGTAGAACAAATGTATCCGAGAGGGAGAAGGAACCATCTCAAACGCCGAAGTTTCCTTCTCCCCCTCAAACTCCTCCTCGTCTTCCTTGGCTAAGCATCGCGTAGATTAAGTAAATACCCATGCGGCGAGTATTCGCCGCATTTAAAAAAGTTCTTTGCGTCGCTTTCTTTCAAGAAAGCGACCGGAGTGCAGAGGCAGAGCCTCTGCCGGGGTTTGGGGCAGAGCCCCAAGGAGAAAACCATGCTATTCCTGACTAAATTTGAACGATATAATCCGCTCGAGGATGATCGTGCGGTGCTTGAGGGAATCGAGGATTTCAGCTTCCGCGCGGACAAAGAGCGGCGGATGATCGAGATCAACGTCACGCTCGATCGCGTCATTCCGAAGCAGCAGCTTTACCGCATCGAAGCGGGAATTGCCGCCGCATATGAGCTGAATATGGTGCGCATCCTGCCGCATTACCCCGCAGAGTGCTTCAACGAGCGCTATCTGCACGAGGTCGTGCAGGAGGCACATCGCATCGGTTACGTCACCAACGGCTTCTTCAACAATTATTCGATCAGAAAAAGCGCAGAGGGTTACACGGTCGAGATCGGCTTTGCGGCAGGCGGCGTTGAGCTGGTTTGCAAGGCAGGCACGCCCGAGATCCTGTCGGGCATCATTTTCAGCGAATTCGGGCTGAACGTACCGATCAACATCGTCGGCAGCGCTACGCCCGACGTGATGTACGACGCCTTTCAGATCGAGCAGATGAACAAGCTCGCGGGCATTCGCTCGGTCAGCGAAAGCGTTGCAAGGGAAGCGGCTGAGCTTCGCCGCAAGGAAGAAGCCGCCGCTCAAAAAGCCGAGGAAGAAGCGGCAAGACCGCTCGTGCAGACCCTCTATCAGGAGGAGGCGACCTTCGAAGAGGAAGGGACGACCTATAGGATCGGGCATATGACCTTCGATACCTCCTCGCCCGAGCTGATCTGGGGACGGGATTTCGAGATCGTGCCCACTCCCCTCAGACAGGTGAGCGGAACGATGCGAAATATCTGCCTGCTCGGACAGGTCAGCTCCTACGAGATGAAGGAGGCACGCGGCGGGGACAAGCTCATCCTCACGATCGGCATCACCGACAACGATGCCTCGATCAATATCAAAATGGTGCTCGACAAAGAGGAGGGCGAGCCGCTTGACAAGCTCATTTCCAAGAGCGGGCGAACCATCTCCCGCGGGATCGCCAAGGTAGTTACCTTCTACAACCTCACGCTTGCCGTATTCGGCAGTGTGAAGATCGATAAATTCGACAATGAGCCGGTCATGACCCCGACGGGCATCCTCAAGATCGGCAAGACAGAGCGCATGGACAATGCCCCCGAAAAGCGGGTCGAGCTCCATCTGCACACCAACCTTTCGACGATGGACGCCCTCATTTTCCCCGAATTCGTCGCAGAAACGGCAGATCGATGGGGCTGGGACGCCATCGCCGTTACCGACCACGGCAACGTGCAGGCATATCCGCTTATGAAGGACCTCGTCGCCAAGAAGGATCTCAAGATCCTCTATGGCATGGAGGCTTATTACGTCGACGACCGCGCCAGAGCGGTCTACGGATTGGCTTCGGTGCGCTTTGATCAGGACGAGTTCTGCGTATTCGACATCGAGACCACAGGGCTGTCGGCGGCGACCTGCAAGATCACCGAGATCGGCGCCGTGCTCGTCAAGGGCGGTGAGGTGCTCGATCGATTCAACACCTTCGTCGATCCTGAGGGGCACATCCCCGAGAATATCACCGAGCTCACCGGTATCACCGACGAGATGGTGGCAGGTGCACCCTCGCAAAGGGAGGCGGTTGAGGCATTCCTTGCTTTCGCGGGCGACAGACTGCTCATCGCGCACAATGCGGGCTTCGACGTCGGCTTCATCCGCAAATGCTGTGAGGACAACCACATCCCCTTCCCCAACGCCTACCTCGACACGGTGGCGCTCTCGCACTACGTCAATCCCGAGCTCAAAAAGCACAAGCTCGACAGCCTCGCAGAATATTTCGACCTCGGTGATTTCAACCATCACCGTGCATCCGACGATGCCGAGATGCTCGCCGCCATCTTCTTCAAGATGTGCGAGAAGCTGCGGGAGGAGGGCATCCATACCCTCGACGAAATGAACACCGCCATGGCGGATAAGGCAAACCCCCTTCGACTGAAGCCCTACCACATGATCATCCTCGCCAAGGACATGGTCGGGCTGAAGAATCTTTATAAGCTTGTTTCAAGAAGCTATCTTGACTATTTCCACCGCGTGCCGCGAATCCCCCGTTCGGCGCTCGCATCCATGCGGGAGGGACTGATCATCGGCTCTGCCTGCGAGGCAGGTGAGCTGATTTCTGCCATCGTGCAGGGCAAGCCGCAGGCGGAAATCGAGGAGATCGCCGATTTCTACGACTACCTCGAGATCCAGCCGATCTGCAACAACCGATTCCTCATCGCCAACGGCACGATCGCCGACGATGAAGGGCTCAGAGACATCAACCGCAAGGTGGTCGCGCTCGGTGAGAAGCTGGGCAAACCCGTCTGTGCGACCTGCGACTCGCATTTTCTGAACCCCGAGGACGAAATTTACCGCAAAATTCTCCTCAAAGGCATGAAATTTGCCGACGGCGACAAGGACGTAGGGCTCTACCTGCGCACGACCGAGGAAATGCTTAAAGAGTTCGCTTATCTCGGAAAAGAAAAGGCATACGAGGTGGTCGTCACCAACACCCGTGCGATCGCATCGCAGATCGAGAAGATCAAGCCCATCCCCGACGGCTCCTATACGCCGAAAATGGAGGGTGCGGAGGAGGATCTGCAAAAGCTCTGCTGGGACAGAGCAGCCGACTGGTACGGCTATGAGGGCGAGATCCCCGAGCTTGTCTCGGCGCGCCTCAACCGCGAGCTCAAATCGATCATCGAAAACGGCTTTGCCGTGCTCTACATGATCGCCCAAAAGCTGGTTTGGTACTCCGAATCGCAGGGGTATCTCGTCGGCTCGCGAGGCTCGGTCGGCTCGTCTTTCGTGGCAACGATGGCGGGCATCACCGAGGTCAACTCCCTCCCGCCGCACTACCGCTGTCCGAAATGCCGCTACAACGAGTTCATCACCGACGGCTCGGTCGGCTCGGGCTTCGACCTGCCCGATAAAGTCTGCCCGAAATGCGGCGAGCCGCTCATTCCCGACGGGCACGACATCCCCTTCGAGACCTTCCTCGGCTTCTACGGCGACAAATCGCCCGATATCGACCTCAATTTCTCGGGTGAAGTGCAGGGCAGGGTACATAAATACACCGAGGAACTCTTCGGTGCTGAAAACGTCTTCCGTGCGGGCACGCTCGGTACGCTCGCGTCGAAGACCGCTTACGGCTACGTCATGAAGTACCTCGACGAGAAGCACATTTCGGTCAATAAAGCCGAGGTCAACCGTCTCGTCAACGGCTGTGTCGGTGTCAAGCGCACCACGGGACAGCACCCCGGCGGCATTGTCGTTATTCCGAAGGAATATTCGGTCTACGACTTCACCCCCGTTCAGCACCCCGCCGACGACCCGAGTTCCGACATCGTCACCACCCACTTTGCCTTCTCCTATCTGCACGATACCATCCTGAAGCTCGACGAGCTCGGTCACGATATGCCGACCAAGTACAAGTGGCTCGAAAAATACAGTGGGCTGAGCGTCATGGACGTGCCGATGAACGATCCCGAGGTCTACGGGCTCTTCCTCTCGCTGAAGCCGCTCGGGCTGAAGCAGGGGGACATCGACTGCAACGTCGGCACGTGGGGACTGCCCGAGTTCGGCACTCGCTTCGTGCAAAAGATGCTCGAAGAGGCAAAACCGCGCAATTTCGCCGATCTTTTGCAAATTTCGGGACTTTCGCACGGTACCGACGTCTGGACGGGCAATGCGCAGGAACTGATCGCCAACGGTACCTGTACGATTTCCGAGGTGGTGGGTACACGAGATTCGATCATGCTCACCCTCATCCGCTACGGCGTTGACAATGCGCTCTCCTTCAAGATCATGGAAAGCGTGCGCAAGGGCAAGGGGCTCACCCCCGATTGGGAAGCCGAAATGCGTGCGCATAACGTGCCCGACTGGTACATCTGGTCGTGTAAAAAGATCAAATATATGTTCCCGAAGGCGCACGCCGCGGCTTACAATATGTCTGCGATCCGTCTGGGCTGGTTCAAGGTGCATCAGCCGCTCGTCTTCTACGCAGCCTTCTTTACGGTAGCACCCGGCGGCTTTGATGCCTCGATCGTGCTGAAAGGTCGCTCCACCGTCAAGAAGGAGATGGAGGAGATCGACCGCAAGACCAAGGAGAAGACCGCCACCGCCAAGGATGCCGACACGCTGACCGCCCTTCAGCTGGTCGATGAGAGCATGGCGCGCGGCATCAAGTACCTCCCGATTGACCTCTACAAGTCGGGTGCGCGCGAATTCCTCCCCGAGGACGGCAAGATCCGCGTGCCCTTCAACTCGCTCCCCGGTCTGGGCGACGCCGCGGCAGAAAAGATCGTTGCGGCACGATCGGGCGGTGAGTTCTTCTCCCGCGAGGAGCTCCAGCTCCGCGCCGGACTTTCGAAATCGATCATGCAGCTCCTCGACGACAACCACGTCCTCGACGGGCTTTCGGAAACGAATCAGATATCATTGTTTTGAGGCTCCGCCTCAAACTCCGGCAGGGGCTTTGCCCCTGCACCCCACTTAAGAAACTTTTTGAAAAAAGTTTCTTAAGAATCTTCAAAAACTTTATGAATGGGCGGCAAGTACTTGCCGCCCACATTTATCTTTAATTTCAGGAAAAGCAGAGCCAAGGAGATTGGGGGGAGAGAACTCGAGAGAGGGGGAAAGAAACTTCGGCGTTTGAGATGGTCCTTTCCCCCTCTCTCGAACAGGGAACTTCGGCGTCCCCGATGGTGTCTCCCTCCCATCGAACCGAAACTTCTGTGTCCCCCGATGACTTTCCCCTCTCGTGCATATGAGGAAGGTGTTCTCGAAAAATAGCATTATTTACAAAATTTGTCCTTAGCAGATTGACAATATATCAAAAATGTGCTATACTGAATCCCAATAACGGTGACTTTGGAGGAAACGATGGATAGCGCGAAACTCTTCCCCATGGAATACCGCTTCATGGAGATCATATGGGAATCGGCACCCCTGTCGGCAGGAAGGCTGGCGGTGCTGGCACAAGCCAAGCTCGACTGGAAGCGAACCACTTCCTATACCGTCCTCTCGCGCCTGATCGACCGTGGTCTCGTCCTCAAGGAAGGGAAGCTTGTCAGCCCGCTCCTCACCAAAGCCGAAGCAGACGAAGCCGAGCTCAGAGAGCTCTGTCTGCGCTGCTACGGCGGCGACTGTGACGCCATGGCAGAAGCAGTGAAGCGCCTCGCCGATTCCACCGAAGCTACCGACCCCGGGTAATCTGCCGTCAGGCAAAAAAGAAAGGATCAGCTATGTTTTCACAGAAAAAAGCCCCGATGCTCTCGCCCAGAGCGAAACTGGAGCAGCAGTACAAGACCAGCCGAATGAATCTGCTGCTCGTCATCATTTTCACCATCATTTCGATGGCGACCATCTACCTCAACGGCAGCTATTTCCTCTTTACCGCACAATTGCCGCTCGCCATCTTTACAGAAGGCGTTCTCTATCAGCAGATTGCCGACGGTACGTACGCATATATGCATGAGCTTACCGCCGAAGATATCAGCTATTACACCGAGCTTAGCGATACGATGCTCATCGTGGGCATTGTTGCCGCCGTGATCATCCTCGCGGTCTACTTCATCTGCTGGCTCGCATCCAAAAAGCACCCCGCAGCCATGATGGTCGCCGCCGTTTTCTTCGGCATCGACTGCGTCCTCCTGCTCATGAGCTTCAGCGTTGATTATATCGTCGATATTATCTTCCATGCTTGGGTCATGTACTATCTTATCGCCGCGATCGTGGCAAGCGCCAAGCTCAAAAAGCTCCCGCCCGAGGAAGAAGCACCGATCGAGGGTGCGTATACGGTCATCAACGGCGAGAAGGTCCCCTCGGCAAGTGCCACTCCCGTCGAGGACGTCGTGAATGTCGAGACCGAATCGAACGAGGATAATACGCCCGCTGAATAAAAAAAGTCAAAACCGACCCAACAGGGTCGGTTTTTGACAGGAATAAGCGAAACACCCGAGCCGATTCAGGGAGAATAGGCTCGGATGTAGGTTTTCAATTATTTCGCGTAGAGCGGATACTTATCGCAGATCTTCTTGACCTCGGAGCGGATGAAGTCAGCCTGCGCTTCGAAGCCGTCGTCGGCGCAGAGACGAAGCATACGCGCGAGGACTACGAAATCCTCTTCCTTCAGACCGCGAGTGGTAGCGGCAGGGGTGCCGAGACGCAGACCACTGGTGACGAAGGGCTTTTCGGGGTCGTTGGGGATGCCGTTCTTGTTGGCGGTGATGTGGACCATGTCGAGACGCTTCTCAAATTCCTTACCGGTGATACCGAAGTTGCGCAGATCGAGCAGGATGAGGTGGTTGTCGGTGCCGCCCGAAACCATGTTGAAGCCCTCCTTGCCGAGTGCGTCAGCGAATGCGGCTGCATTCTTGACGACCTGTGCGGCGTAGTCCTTGAACTCGGGCTTCAGCGCCTCGCCGAGGCAGACTGCCTTGGCTGCGATGGTGTGCATGAGAGGACCGCCCTGCGTGCCGGGGAAGATCGCCTTGTCGATCGCCTTGGCGTACTCTTCCTTGCAGAGGATCATGCCGCCGCGAGGACCGCGGAGGGTCTTGTGGGTGGTGGTGGTCACGATGTCAGCGTAGGGAACGGGCGAAACGTGCTGTCCGCCTGCGACCAGACCTGCGATGTGCGCCATATCGACCATGAGCAGTGCGCCGACCTTGTGTGCGATCTCGGCAAAGCGCTCGAAATCGAGGGCACGGGGATATGCCGATGCGCCTGCGACGATCAGCTTGGGCTTGCATTCTTTTGCGATCGCCTCTACCTTGTCGTAGTCGATTCTGCCAGTCTCTTCCTCAACGCCGTAGGGCACGAAGTTGTAGAGCAGACCCGATACGTTGACGGGCGAGCCGTGGGTGAGGTGACCGCCGTGGGCGAGGTTCATGCCCATGACCGTGTCGCCCGGCTTCAGAAATGCGATGTAAACGGCAGTGTTTGCCTGTGCGCCCGAGTGGGGCTGTACGTTGGCGTGTTCTGCGCCGAAGAGCTGCTTTGCGCGCTCGCGGGCGATGTCTTCAACGACGTCGACCTCCTGACAGCAGCCGTAGTAGCGCTTGCCGGGGTAG
>CAYRQA010000079.1:0-8548 GCA_964426285.1 uncultured Lachnospiraceae bacterium
ATAATCTCCGCATAATGACGGTCGATGTCGGTGATAAGCTCAGAAGAAGTCTTACGGCAACGTCATGGCGTCGCGCGGTTCGGTCATTCCGCTCTTCTGCGATCAGATCGCCGAAGGCAAGCAGTTGACCGTGACCAACGCCGAGATGACCCGTTATATGATGACGCTGAACGACGCGGTCGATCTCGTGCTCTATGCCTTCGAGCATGGCGAACAGGGAGATCTCTTCGTGCAGAAGGCGCCCGCGGCTACCATAGAGACTTTGGCGAAGGCGATCCTCGAGCTGAAGGGCTCGGACGTGGGCTATACCTGCATCGGTACCCGTCACGGCGAAAAGCTGTATGAGACGCTGGTCACTGCCGAGGAGATGCTTCGCGCAGAAGACCTGCCCGGCTTCTACCGCATTCACGCCGACAACCGCGATCTGAACTATGATAATTATTTCAGCAAGGGGAATAAAGACCTCGAGCAAATCGGTCAATACACCTCGCACAACACCGAGCGCCTCGATGTAGAAGGCATGAAAAAACTGCTGCTTAAGTTAAAGCTCTTCGGCGGCAAGTATTAAGGAAATGGCTATGAATATACTGATCACGGGAGCGGCGGGATTTGTAGGGAAGAATCTCACTGCGGCTCTGAAAAATATACGCGAAGGCAAGGACAGAACGCATCCCAAGCTTGCGATCGGGGAGATTTACGAATACGATATCGATACCGATCCCACACTGCTCGACGAGTACTGTGCCAAGGCAGGCTTCGTCTTTAACCTTGCAGGCGTCAACCGTCCGCAGAATCCCGATGAATTTATGCAGGAGAACTTCGGCTTTGCGTCGAAACTGCTCGCTACCCTCCGAAAACAGGGCAACGCCTGCCCGATCATGCTCGCCTCATCGATTCAAGCCACCCTTATCGGGCGCTATGACAGTGACTACGGCCGCTCCAAGCAGGCAGGGGAGGAATGCTTCTTCGCTTACGCCGAAGAGACGGGCGCAAAGGTGCTGGTTTACCGCTTCCCCAACCTCTTCGGCAAGTGGTGTCGCCCCAACTACAACTCTGCCGTGGCGACCTTCTGCCACAACATCGCAAACGGTCTGCCCATCACGGTCAGCGATCGCTCGGCAGTGCTCGAACTGCTCTACATCGACGACCTGATCGACGAAATGCTCGCGGCACTCGAGGGAAGAGAACATCACTGTACGTTTGACGGGCTCAAAACCGTGCTCTGCGACGACGGCAAATACTGTGCCGCACCGATCACCCATCGGGTCACGCTCGGGGAGATCGTTGATCTGCTTCACCGCTTCGCAGATCAGCCGAACACGCTGGTGATGCCCGAAATCCCTGCGGGATCATTTGCGAAAAAGCTCTATTCGACCTACCTCTCCTATCTGCCCAAGGAAAAGATCGCTTTCCCCTTGAAAATGAACGAGGATGCGCGCGGCAGCTTCACCGAGCTCTTGAGAACAGAGGGCTGCGGACAGGTGTCGGTAAACGTTTCAAAGCCCGGAATCACCAAAGGGCAACATTGGCATCACACCAAATGGGAATTTTTTATGGTCGTCTCGGGTCACGGACTGATCCAAATGCGCAAGATCGGGAGTGACGAGGTCCTGAACTTCGAGGTGAGCGGGGATCAGGTGGAGGCGGTGCATATGCTGCCCGGCTATACCCACAATATTATCAATCTTTCGGAGAGTGAGAATCTGGTTACCGTCATGTGGGCGAATGAACCCTTCGATCCCGCTCATCCCGATACCTTTTTTGAGAGTGTATGACCAAGCCGACGCGACAAATTCGTCAAGCTCGGCGATAAGGAGGAAAATATGCGCTATTACATCGGTGCTGATCTCGGGACGTCGGCGCTCAAGCTGCTGCTGGTCTCCGAAAACGGCGAGATCAAGCATACAGTCACGCGATCCTATGCGGTTGACTATCCGTATCCCGGTTGGAGTGAGCAAGCCCCCGAGGATTGGTGGAATGCCTTTGTGTCGGGGGTGTAGGCGCTCACTGCCGACTTCGACAAAAGCCTGATCGCGGGGATCGGTGTTGCAGGGCAGATGCACGGGCTGGTCATCCTCGACGAGAACGATCGGATCATCCGTCCGGCGATCCTTTGGAACGACGGAAGAACGGCAAAAGAGACCGATTACCTGAATCGCGTCGTCGGAACAGAAACCCTCTCGGCATATACTGCAAATATCGCATTTGCGGGCTTCACTGCCCCCAAACTGCTCTGGATGAAGGAAAACGAGCCCGAGCATTTCGCGCAGATCGCCAAGATCATGCTGCCGAAGGACTATCTGAACTACCGTCTGACAGGCGTGCATTCGACCGATTATTCGGATGCATCGGGAATGCTCCTGCTCGATATGAAAAATAAGTGCTGGTCAAAGCAAATGCTCGATATTTGCGGCATTCGCGAGGAACAAATGCCGAGGCTCTTTGAGAGCGGTCAGATACAGGGCAGGATTTTGCCGACGGTCGCAGACCGACTGGGACTTTCGTACGACCTTTTCGTCGTGGCAGGTGCGGGCGATAATGCGGCGGCGGCGCAAAATCGAAGCTCTGGCAGAAGATCTTTGCCAACGTGCTCGATCTGACGCTCGAGATCCCTCGTGAGGAGGAAGGACCGAGCTTTGGCGGCGCGATGCTTGCGATGGCGGCAGACGGTGCATATGAAAGCATCGAGGACTGCGCCGAAAAGCTCGCGGTAATCAAGGAAACGATCCTGCCCGATCGGGAGATCGTCGAGCGCTATGCACAGCGCTATGCACAGCGCTATGCACAGCGCTATGCACAATACCGAAAACTCTATCCGTCGCTGAAAAATCTATACAGGGAAATTAAATAAATGGGAGGTGTCAAGCAAATGAAAACATATTTTCCGCAAATTCCCGTCGTCAAGTATGAGGGAAGAGAAAGCAAGAATCCTTTCGCATTCAGGTATTATGACCCCGAAAAGGTCATTTTCGGCAAGAAAATGAAGGAACATCTGCCCTTTGCGATGGCATGGTGGCATAATTTGGGTGCAGGCGGTACCGATATGTTCGGGCGCGATACGGCAGACAAAGCCTTCGGCGAAGAAAAAGGAACGATGGCGCACGCGAGGGCAAAGGTCGATGCAGGCTTCGAGTTTATGCAGAAGCTCGGGATCGAGTATTTTTGCTTCCACGACGCAGACCTCGTCCCCGAAGCGGAGGACATCAATGAAACCAATCGCCGCCTCGATGAGATTTCCGACTACATTCTCGAAAAAATGAGCGAAACGGGCATCAAGTGCCTCTGGTGCACTGCCAATATGTTCTCCAATCCCCGTTTTATGAACGGTGCGGGCTCGACCAACTCGGCAGAGGTCTTCTGCTTTGCGGCGGCACAGGTGAAGAAAGCGCTCGATATCACCGTCAAGCTCGGCGGAAAAGGCTACGTTTTCTGGGGCGGCAGAGAGGGCTATGAAACACTGCTCAACACTGACGTCAAGTTCGAGCTCGACAACATTGCACGGCTGATGAAGATGGCAGTCGTTTACGGCAGATCGATCGGCTTTACGGGCGATTTCTACATCGAACCCAAGCCCAAAGAGCCGATGAAGCATCAGTACGACTTCGATGCCGCCACTGCGATCGGTTTCCTCAGACAGTACGGGCTCGACAAGGATTTTAAACTCAACATCGAAGCCAACCATGCAACCCTTGCGGGGCACACCTTCGAGCATGAGCTGCGCATTTCGGCGATCAACGGAATGCTCGGTTCGATCGATGCCAATCAGGGCGACCCGCTGCTCGGTTGGGACACCGATGAATTCCCCTCTGACGTCTACAGTGCGACACTTTGTATGTACGAGGTGCTGAAGGTAGGCGGTCTGAGTGGAGGCTTCAACTTCGACGCCAAGAACCGCCGTCCGAGCTATACGCCCGAGGATATGTTCTACGGCTTCATTTTGGGCATGGACACCTTCGCACTCGGCCTTAGCAAGGCGGCGGCACTGATCGAGGACGGCAGGATCGATGAATTCGTCAAGCGCCGCTACAGCAGTTTTGAGAGCGAGCTCGGTCGGAAGATTATTGACGGTGATGCGACGCTCGAAGAGCTTGCCGACTATGCGGCAGGGCTCGGCTCTGTCAAGCTGCCCGAAAGCGGCAGACAGGAGTATCTCGAGCACATCGTAAACTCGATCCTCTTTTGAATAACCTGAAACGGCGCAGTCCTATGGACTGCGCCGCACTTTTGTGCCTTTCTTTGCATATACTGCCAAAAAAGAGAACGCATATGAAACCGATGTTTGATCCCTATCTTTTGTCACTGCTGGGCAGTGCAAGGCTGGCGGCAGTGGCGACCATGAAGGGGAGCGCAGATTATCCGCAGATCCGAGGAAAGATGAGCTTTTATGCCGTGCAGGGAGGCACCTTTGTGCTGACGCAGTTCAGCGGTCTGCCGCAGGCGACGCCCTCTTATGGCGCCGACGGCAAAGAAGTACCCGATTGCCCGAATCCCTTTTTGGGGATTCATATTCACGAAGGTGCCGCCTGCACGCCGATCGGCAACAGCGGCGCAGGGGCATTCGCCGACGCGGGCGGTCATCTCAACCCCAAAAACTGCCCCCATCCTGCCCATCTCGGCGACCTGCCGCCGCTGTTGGTCGATCACGGCAACGCACTCTCGGCACTGGTCACCTCCCGTTTCACCGTCGGACAGCTGATCGGACACACCGTCATCCTCCATCGTATGGCTGACGATTTCCGCACACAGCCCTCGGGCGATTCGGGCGCACGCATCGCCTGCGGGCTGATCCGCAGGGTGTAACTCGTCCGATACAGGCAACAGAAAACCCCGAACGACAGATGATCTTTGTCTGTCATTCGGGGTGACTTGTCAGGCTGCACTTGTCGGGATCAGCTGCGCATAATCGAGCGAGCTGCTGTAGAGCACCGTTTGATCGGCGGTCTGCGTGATGGAGAGGCTGAGCTTTGACCAGCTTGCATCGGTGACCGCGCTCACATAGAAGCCAAGCAGTATGTGATTTTCATCGACCGAGTAGCGCTTTCCGTTTGCCGAAAGGCTATCGTAGTGCTGAAACTCATTGAAAACGTCGTTCTCGGAGTGGAAGCGAAGCGCTTCTTTGCTGCCGTCCGCACGCGCCAAGCTGAAGGCATATTCGAGCGTTCCGAGCGTTTTGGCTGCCTCACGATCAAATACCATGACGATACGGATATCGTGGGCGCCGACCGTGTCGGACGTCGGACGAGCCGAAGCGGTGATCGCAAAGGGATTGTCTTCGTTCGGCGTGATGCCGTAGAGGCTGTCGCTGCATTCCATGCAGGTCGAGGTGGTGAAAATACCGTCGATCGCAGGTTCTTGATAGCGATGGCGGGTTTGGAAGATGAACTCACCCTCTGTGAGGGCAGGTGTCTTGCTGACCGTGCAGATGAGCCGGTGATTTTGGTAGCGCATCGAATAGAGATAGCCGTCTCCGTTGTCGTAGGTGCAGATCGTCATGATATCACCGCTGACGAGATCATAGGCTTTGATGGCAGTCGGCGTGGAATAGTAGAGCCATTCACCGTCGAAGTAAAGATTGGTGAAAAGCGCGTCCCAGTAGGCGGCTTCGCCCCATACAGACCAGTGGTTGTGCGACAGATTGACGACGGGCGAAGCAGTCATCGTATCGAGATCGCATTGCAGGATGGCTTTTTGCGTATTTGAAACGGCAAAAAAGCGGTCGCCGTCGGTGACGAATGCGCTGTTTATCTCACCGAAGAAGGAATTGTCGTACTTTTCGGAGGTGCAGGCGACGTCGCACTGCCAATTTTTGTGCCCGATCGCCTCCATCCCCTTGTCACTGCGCAGGAAAGCCGTATGCATTGCCTTGCCCGGCTGGTCTTTCATCTGCTCGTTGAGCGGATCGTCCCAGGTGATGTCGACGTGATACCAAGCTCCGTCGATTTGGATGACGTTCCAGACGTGGTTCATTTCGACGCTGACTGCGAAGAGATTCGGGATGTTCAGACGGGTGAGCAGAGCAGAGTAGGTGTCGGCGTAGGCTTCGCAGACGCCTGTTTTCTCTTTCAGAAAGGTGTAGCTGTCCGAGATGGTCAGGGTCGTGTCATAGCTGAAATTCGTGCAAAGATAATCGTGCAGGACGAGCGCCTTTTCGAGGTCGCTCATTGAAGGGCTGACGATCTGAAGAATTTCAGACAAAAGCGATTCCCATTCCGCCTTGGCGGCAATGATCTTATCTTGGCTGTCGAGCGTGTAAACGGGCACAAATTCGTACACGCAGGAGATCAGAGAGCCGTCGGGATTTCGGCTCGCCGTATAGGACATACTGATCATATCGAGGTAGAAAAAGTCGGGGTGATCGTCGAGCAGGGAGATAATCAGCGAACGGGTGTAGTCGTCCGAGAGAAAGGCGGTGGTTTCGTAGGTCACGAGCGATTCACCCTTGCTGATGCAGTCGTACAGTGCGGTGTAAAGCGAGTCAGACTGCGGCTGATCGGGTGTCTCGGGCGAGGGGGCGGTAGTAGTCGAAGAGGGGGGATTCGTGCTCGTCGTCGGCAGTTCGGTGGCGTAGACAGACTGGCAAAGGGTCGCTATAAGCAATAAGCAGGATAGGATGTTGAATGCTTTCGGAAAGCGTTTCATAATGACCTCCGTCTATACTACAGAATCGCGCGTATATCCCTATTTTATCACGCTTTTGCTATTTGTCAATCAGTAATCGATTAGCAAAAGGGGAAATTTTTGTAAATTTTTTATTGCCCTCTTTACAATGGGGGATAAATATGATACACTTTAGGCATACTGTCTGCACCTGACGTGACGGAGGTGCGAAGAATGAGTTGGTTAAAGGGATTTCTGATCGGATACGGCGTTGGACTGTCGGTGTTCAGCCTGTTGGCGGCACTTGCACTTTACTACCTTGTCCGAATCGGCTTTGGCGGAATTGTCTGAAGAGGAAAGCAGGATAACATGATGCGGATCGATAAATATCTTACGGCAACGGGCACTTGCACACGCTCGGAAGCGGCAAAGGCAATACGGTGGGGGACTGTGACGGTCGACGGCAGAAATGTCAAGAGCCCGTCCGAGCAGATCGATCCCGAGCGTGCGCAGGTCACCTTCGAAGGAACGCCCGTGATCTACCGAAGGTATATCTATCTGATGATGAACAAGCCGGAAGGGGTGGTTTCCGCCACTGAGGACGGCGACAGGACGGTCATCGATCTGCTTCCCGAAAATTACCGCAGGATGAATCTCTTTCCCTGCGGACGGCTCGATAAATACACGGTGGGATTCATTCTGCTCACCAACAACGGACCGCTCGGGCATTATCTGCTCTCGCCGAAGCATCACGTCGAGAAAAGATACCGTTTTACAGCCGAAAAGCCGCTTTCCGACGATGATCTTGCCAAACTGGAAGCGGGCGTCGACATCGGCGGCTATACGACCGCACCCTGTAAGGTCAGCCGAGAGGGGGCAGGGTACGAGATCACCCTCACCGAGGGCAAGTACCATCAGATCAAGCGCATGGTCGAGAAGGTCGGTTCAAAGGTAACCTTCCTCGAACGCATTTCGTTCGGTGCGATCGAGCTTGACCGCTCGCTCGGGCGCGGTGAATGGCGTCACCTGACCGATGAGGAGGTCAAATTGCTCGAAAGTTGGCACAAATTCTAATATATTGAAATAAATGAATTGACTAAATTTTCAAAAAGGGATCAGAGACTGATTTCGGTGTACAAAGTGCACAATTTCTGTGCGAATAATTTGGAGTGCAAAGTTCTATATTTGTTCATAATTTTGTGATAAAATAATAGACAAATAAGAAAAAAGGAATGTATGTGCATTCCATTCAGGAGGCTACATAATGGCAGGATTATCTTTCAAGCACATTTACAAGAAGTATCCCGGCGGCGTTACCGCTGTATCTGACTTCTGTCTCGAAGTTAAGGATAAGGAATTTATCATTTTCGTAGGCCCTTCCGGCTGTGGTAAATCGACCACTCTGCGTATGATCGCAGGTCTGGAAGAGATCACCGAAGGCGAACTGTTCATCGGCGACAAGCTGGTCAACGACATCGCGCCCAAGGATCGCGATATCGCGATGGTATTCCAGAACTACGCGCTCTACCCCCACATGACCGTATTTGACAACATGGCATTCGGTCTGAAGCTCCGCAAGACTCCCAAGGAAGAGATCAAGCGTAAGGTTGAACAGGCAGCTAAGATCCTGGACATCACTCACCTTCTCGACCGTCGTCCGAAGCAGCTGTCCGGTGGTCAGAAGCAGCGTGTTGCACTCGGCCGTGCAATCGTCCGTAACCCGAAGGTGTTCCTCCTCGACGAGCCGCTTTCCAACCTGGACGCGAAGCTCCGTGCAACGATGAGAACCGAGCTGACCAAGCTCCACAAGAGACTGGGCACCACCTTTATCTACGTTACCCACGACCAGGTCGAGGCTATGACCATGGCTACCCGTATCGTCGTTATGAAGGACGGCGTTATCCAGCAGGTAGATACGCCTCAGAACCTCTACGATTACCCTGTAAACCTC
>CAYRQA010000080.1:0-8507 GCA_964426285.1 uncultured Lachnospiraceae bacterium
CAGAAGATCCGCGACGCACTTGATGCGGGCGAATTCGAAGCCTTCTACAAGAAATACGTAAACCGCCTTGCCGAACGGGTTGACGATTGACCCCCTGTAATATTGATGATCCCCTTGTCCGAATCAGACAAGGGGATCGTTGGTTTTTACTTATTTTCTTCGGCTATGCTGCCGCAGGAGAGGCTTTTCGCCAGCGCGAGTGCATCATCGATGCGAGCGCAGAAGCTGTCGTCGCCCACCCGTTCGACGATGCCAGCTTTCTTCATAGCGGTATAGGGCTGAGCATGAACGTGGGAGAAGATGATGCGCACACCCTGCTTTTCACAGGTCTCACAAAGCGTTTCGAGGTTGTGAATAGCGGTCGCGTCGATCGTTGCCACGCTTTGCATACGCAGGATCAGGCAGTTCTGATGTTCTTTGAGGGAGACCTTCAGGATTTTATCTGCCGCTCCGAAGAAGAGCGATCCGCTGAATTCGTATACCAGTGTATTTTGGGGCACTTCACTCAGTGTGGGATCGTCGTCGTCATATCTCCATCCCTCCACGTCAGTCACCTCGCTCATCCGCTTCATAAAGAGGATCGCGGCAAGCAGCAGACCGACCACAATGGCGACCACAAGGTCGAAGAAGATGGTCAGCACGAAGGTGAGCAAGAGTACGAGCACATCGCTTTTCGGCGAGGTCTTGATCAGCTTGAAGAACTTGCCGAAGTCAGCCATGTTCCACGCGACCATGAAGAGGATCGCGGCGATGGTGGGCATCGGGATGAGCGCCGCAAAGGGCATGAGCAGAACGAGGATGAGCAGGAGCACCACTGCGTGCACCATGCCCGCAATCGGCGTTCTGCCGCCGTTCTTGACGTTGGCGGCGGTACGGGCGATCGCACCTGTGGCAGGAATACCGCCGAAAAGCGCCGATGCGATGTTGCCCGCACCCTGCGCGATCAGCTCCATGTTCGAGCGGTGGCGGCTGCCCACCATGCTGTCGGCAACCACGCAGGAGAGGAGCGATTCGATCGCCGCGAGGATGGCAATGGTGAAGGCATCGGGGATGACTGCCTGCACGGTCTCCCAGCTGAATCCGGGCAACGAAGGGGTAGGCAGGTCGCTCGAGATGGTGTAGAGGTCGCCGATGGTGTTCGCCTGCATCCCAAGCCCGCTCACCAGTCCGATGCCGACGAGGACGGCGATCAGCGAAGGCGGGATGCGCTTGAAGAAGCCGGGGAGAAGCGGCCAGAAGATGAGGATGGCAAGCGAGATAGAGCCGACGACGAGCGCCTGCCAGTTGAAGGTGGAGATCGCCTTAACATCGGCGATCAGCTTGTCCATCGTCTCAATGAGCGGCTCATCGCTGACGACCGTGAGCCCGAGGAAATCCTTGATCTGACCGACGACGATGGTGACGGCGATGCCCGCGGTGAAGCCCGTGGTGATGGTGTAAGGGATGAACTTGATGAGACTGCCCAGACGGAAGAGACCCATGAGGATGAGGATGACACCTGCCATGAGCGTGGCGAGGATGAGCCCCTCCATGCCGTTTTCGGCGACGATGCCTGCCACGATGGTGGCAAATGCGGCTGTCGGTCCTGCGATCTGCACGCGGCTGCCGCCGAGGAAGGAGATGACAAAGCCCGCGACGATGGCGGTGATGATACCCTTTTCGGGGGTGACGCCCGATGCGAGCGCCAGTGCGATCGAGAGCGGGAGCGCGATGATGGCGACGATGATGCCCGCGATGATATCCTTCACGAATTGCGCCTTGGTATAGGTTTTCAGTACCGAAAACAACTTCGGTTTAAGTTTATCCATGATGAACCCCTTGAATGTTAGTTTTTTGACGGTGTCTATTATAGTCCTCTTAGGGTGATTTGTCAAGGGTATTTTGGGGGATTTTTGCGTTTTTTCGACAAAATCAGCATGGAAAATACGTACCCCACCTCTGTAGGGACAAGGCGCACTCCTTCTGCAAAGCCGAAGGAGACAACTGTCTGCTTTCAAGCAATTTGCCGTAATGATGCGGTGTCTGAAGAACGCTCGACGAGCGGATATGGAATCCGCCCCTACGAGAGGTAGGAGGAAATGGTCATTTTCCTTTGTAGGGACCGGCGTCCTCGACGGGCCGAAAACGAACGGTTCCCTGTTTTGATGAAATATGCAATAATCCCACGACGGGCCGTCGAGGACGTCGGCCTCTACAAGTGATTGTTCGTTTCACGTAATGCATAACATTCGGCAAAAACCCACCGTATGCGTCCGATACGGTGGGTTGGGTTATTGAGTTATGATCTCGCTCAGGAGCGATTCGACTGTCTTTTGCTGTTTAGAATGCTTTATCCAATCGGGAATGAAGATCGCCATGATGACAAGGCAGGCGATGAGTGTGAGCGGATCGCCCGTTTGAAGCATCAGCAGAAGATCGGCTGCAAACAAGCCGAAAATAACCGCGAGCTCAACCAGAACGGTCATCGGCGAATAGCAAATACGACCGACCAGCAGTGTCTTCCCTTTCTTTTCCCTCATTTTGAGGCTGAACCAGTTCTTTTGCCAGAGAAGCTGACCCTCTGTCCTCATGCGCTGACTGCGTTCACCGCTCTCGTAGTAGCCGTAGATGCGATCGCCTTTTCGATAGGTGTGCAGTCCGACTCTCGGTGCATCGAAGAATGCGCTGAACGCCCACATCGAGTGGGGCTCGATCGCGGCATATTCGCCAAAGCGGTGGATGAGAGCATCACGCGAGTGAACCGATTCGAATGTGAAGAATCGCATCAGATTCCCCTCACAGTTTCCACTCGATCGTCTCAGCCGCCCAGAGCACTGCGCCGACCGCTTCCTTGGCGTTGACTGCGATCGGGAAGGTGATGTAAGCATCATAGTTGTTCTGCACGCCCAGTCCGTCGCAGGCGTCGTATACGTCGATCAGACCCTCTTCGTTCGGGCGAGCCTTCGAGCATACGCCCGCGTAGCCGAGTTCGATGACCTGCTTATAGGTATCGACATCGCCGATGCCCATACGCAGAGCCTGCGCGAAGGCATAGAGGAACATCGCACTGCCCGAGGTGTCGGTCCAGTTGTCTTCATTCTCGATCTTGTCGACCACCTGATAGAAGAGACCTGTCTGCTTGTTCTGCACGGTGGCGAGCGTGTTCAGAAGCTCGATCAGACGATCGGTGAGGTGCGCCTTCGCCTCGTAGGTGTCGGGCATGAGCCGCACCGTCTCTGCGAGGATCATGGCATACCAGCCGAGCCCCTCGCTCCATACGTCGGTCGATTTGCCCGTGACACGGTTCGCCCAAGGCGTGCCCTTGCGCTCGCTCCATGCGTGGTAGAGCAGTCCGCCCTTTTTGTGGCAGAGCATAAAGAGGGTGTCGAGCTGTTTGGTCACCTCGGCGAAGCATTCCTCGGTTTTGCCGACGTAGATCGCGTAGTGCGTGAGGAACATACCGCCCATGAAGGTGCCGTCGACCCACATCTCGCCTGCGCCCCACTTGCCGTGCCAGAAGCCGCCGTGCGAATTGCGGGGATAATCGGCGAACTTCGAGAGGATGTAGTCGCTTGCCTTGCGGTAGCGTTCCTCGCCTGTCTCATGGTATGCCCATGTGATGACCGCACCCGACATCATGCTGTCCATGCTGTCGCCCTTGAAGCGGTACATCGAGCCGTCGGGGGCAACGTGGAAATCAGCGAATTTGAGGGCGTAGTCGCGGTATTTGGGGGCTTTGGTGTCCTCGTAGAGACGGATGACGCCCATCAGCATGAATCCTTGCGAATAGGTCCACGAGTTGAAGGGGAAATTATCGGGGTGCGGATAGCGCGCCATGATCGTATCGGCGAGCTGAAGAGAGAGTTTGTTGTTCATCGGTTTATCCTCCAATGCGTTGTTCATTTTGATTGATTTCAGTATAGCAAATTAGTGTGATTTTGTCAACTATGCCAAGCAAATTACAATAGAAAATGAAGCATCTTTGTGAACAATGTATATGTATATATACATTGTTCACAAAATTATAAAATCCACCTTCGTTCTATTGATTTATTTACACTTATTATGTATAACACAAGTGAAGTATTACAGAATTCTTTAATCAATTACAAGGAGGAAAAGTTTATGCGTAAGTCCAGTGCTGTCATTTCTACACTGTTAGTCCTAAATCTGCTCACTCTGCCACAGTTTGCTGCAATGGCTGCCGAAGCCAAATCAATCAGAGCACGGGTGATCAGCTCTGATCTATCCAATGTCTTCGATGACGAAGGCTCATCAACCGAACTACACACCATAGTCATCATCAATGACATTGAGCTCCCAGCCCCCATCGCCGAATCGCTCACAAAGAATGAACAGATCGCATCCTTGTCCCTCCCAAGCTCCGACCTCGAGGAAGGATCTAGTCAAGAAGAAATTGCGGCAATGCAAGACCTGATCAGTAAACAGCGATCCGAGAGCCGCTCGCGATATATTGAGCAAATACTGCATTTGCCGCGAAATACATCGAATTGTATGAACAAATTTATACTGATGTCGAAGAACAAGAAGAAGCATCTATTGCACCAATGGCAGATATCTCCTCAACCATAATCGATTATCGTATTGCTTGGACCTTTGTCTACAAGAATAAGAAGCGTATTCGCAAACCGCAGGATGAATGGATCAGGGTCGAGCATACGCATGAAGCGATAGTCGGCAAGGATGTGTTTGAACGGGTGCAAGCGCAGATCGAGAGCCGCCGCAGGGTGATGAAGGATGCGACTGCGCAAATCTTTGCAGGGCTTGTGAAATGCGCTGACTGCGGATGGTCGATGAGCTTCGGAACAAACAAGCAAACCAAAAATCCGTATAGCTATTTCAATTGCACCTCGTATCGGCAATTCGGAAGGAACGGCGGCACTTGCACGGCACATTATGTGCGGTACGATACGCTGTATGCCTATGTTCTCTCGCGAATCCGCTATTGGTCAGCACAGGCTACCTCGGAGAAGAAGCGCTCCTCGCAAAGCTCCTCAAAACGGGCGACCGTGAACGGATGTCAGCCGCAAAGAAGCAGACCGCCGAACTTGCCAAGAAGGAGAAGCGAAAAGCCGAAGTAGACCGCCTGTTCGCAAAGATGTACGAGGATTGGGCAAGCGAGCGAATCAGCGAATACAACTTCAATATGCTGTCTCAAAAGTACCAAACCGAGCAGGCAGAGCTTGAAGAGAAGATTCGGTCGCTCCGAACCGAGCTTGACAAGCAAACGCAGAACGAAGGCGATGCAGAGAAATGGATCGCGCTCATCCAAAAATATGCGAATCCGACCGAACTGACTGCCGAACTACTCAATGCGCTGATCGAAAAGATCGTCATCCACGATGCAATCAAGCGAGAGGACGGCACTCGAGAGCAAGAAATTGAGATATACTACCGCTTCATCGGCAAAATTGATGGAGAGTAGAGTAATATCTTTATGTTAGTGAAACGGATGCCGCGATTCCCGACCTCGACAAGCTCATGAAGCTCTGCGACCTGTTCGGGGTCACACTCGACGAGCTCGTCGGAAGAGAGAACGAAAGCTCCAAGCCTGCTGAAACACTCTCACCGCCAAGTGCGCAACCTGTAGCACATCCTGCTCTGAACACGGCGTTCACTACGCAGAAGATCGTCGGCTACATCTTACTCGCCGTGGCATTGCTCGGCGGCATCCTGCTTGCGATTTTCGTAGACCCTCTGCTTGCATTCATGATTGCACTGCCGATACTTATTTGCGCAATCATTTGTATTGCCGCCAAGCGCCGGGCAGGGTATTGGTGTATGTGGACGGCTTGGTTAGTCTTTGGAAGGATTCCGAACATTTTGGTGGGAAAACCGATGATGGGACCAAGCGGACCAGTCTCAGTCAATGCGAGCCCATTAACGATTGAAGCGGCATTGTATGTGATCCTGTTTATTATCACGTTTCGCGTATACAAGGATGAGCCATTGCCCGCGCACAAGCGAAAGGGCGTCCCGCTCGTGATCGCATGGATCGTCTACCTCGTTCTATGTATTCTCCCTGGAGTGATGATGTATATGATGGAGCATTTGAATATGTTCCGTTTGATGCTGTTCTACATTCTCCCCTCGCTGATTCCGATGATCGCCACCCCCTTCCTGTTCATTTACACCGCGCGTTATCTGAACGGAAGAAAGCATACTCCCAAATAACAAATCGAGCCTGAACTTTGTCGGGAGGATTCGGGCAGTCGAAAGCGGGAGGAGCAAGCCCCTCCCCTACGAGTTTAATAGTTGCGAATAGACAAAAACGAGCCCGACGAGTATTCGTCGGGCTTTTCAAAAGTTCTTGAAAGGATTCTTAAGGGAAACTTCTTTCAAGAAGTTTCCCTTAAGCGGGGTTTGGGGCAGCGCCCCAATATGATCAAATCTGCCCTGCTTCCTTAGCGATGCGCTGAGCGATGCTGGCGGGAACGGCTTCGTAGCCGGTGAAGGCGAAATCGAAGATGCCGCGACCCTGCGTGAGGGCACGGAGGATGAGCGAGTAGTCGAAGATCTCAGCCGAGGGGATGTCGGCAACGATGGTCGTATGGTTGCGTTTGAAGGCAGGGTTCATGCCCTTTACGATGCCGCGGCGGCGGTTGAGGTCGCCCATGACGTCGCCTACCATCGATTCGGGAACGGTCACCTGCAGTTCGCCGACAGGCTCGAGCAGGACGGGTGCTGCTTTCTTGAGCATTTCCTTATAAGCAAGGCTTGCCGCCACCTTGAAGGAAAGCTCGTTCGAGTCAACGTCGTGGTAAGAGCCGTCATATAGGTCGGCTGCCAGATGGATCATCGGATAGCCGAAGGCGCCCTTCTGCATTGCCTCGGTCAGTCCCTTTTCAACTGCGGGATGATAGTTTCTCGGCACAGAACCGCCGACCGTCGATTCGGTGAAGGTCAGCCCTTCTGCATCGCCGGGGGCAAAGCGGATCTTGACGTGTCCGTACTGACCGTGACCGCCCGACTGCTTCTTGTGCTTGCCTTCTACATCGCAGGACTTGGTGATCGTCTCGCGGTAAGCGATCTTGGGCTCGGAAATCAGAACGGAAATGCCGAAACGGGTCTTCAGCTTGGCAACCAGCACCTCGAGGTGGATGTCGCCCAGACCGTAAATCATCATCTGCTTGGTCTCGGCATTGTTCTCGTAGCGGAGCGTGAGGTCTTCCTCAAGCAGCTTGGTAATGCCCTGCGAGATCTTGTCTTCGTCGCCCTGCGAAGCGGGTGCAATGCCCTTCGCCATGTAGGGAGTGGGGTACTTGATCGGTGCATAGCTGAACTCGCCCTTGGCGGTCAGGGTGTCGTTGGTGTTGGTGTTGTTCAGCTTGGCGGTCATCGCGATGTCGCCGCAGCAGAGGCGATCGACCTCGACCTGCTTCTTGCCGCGCACCATGTAAATGCGCGAGAGTTTTTCTACACCGCCCGAGGTGGTGTTTTTAAGCAGCTGATCGCGGCTGACTTCGCCGCTCATGACCTTGAAATAGGACATCTTGCCTACGAACGGGTCTGCGACCGTCTTGAAGACGAAGACGGAGGGATCGCCTTCCTTGTCGATCTCCTTTTCGTCGCCGTCGGCGAGCAGCTCGACTTTGCGGGCGGTCGGACGGGGGAAAGATGCACCAATCGTGTTCATCAGCGTGCGGATGCCCCAAAGCTTGGTCGCCGCACCGCAGAATACGGGCACGATCGAGCCGTGGATGATACCCTCGTGGATCGCTTCATGCGATTCCTCGTTGGTGATCTCCTCGCCTGCGAAATACTTCTCCATCAGCTCGTCGCTCGTCTCGGCGATCGATTCAAGCAGGATGTTGCGGTATTCTTCTGCAGTGGGGATGAACTGTTCGGGGATGGTGCCTTCGATGAGGTCGCCTTCCTTATTATACATCAGTTCCTTCATATCGACGAGGTTTAAAAAGCCCGTAACCTTGTCGCCGTCGATCATCGGGATGATGACCGGGCAGACTGCGATGCCGAAGCGCTCGCGAAGTGCGGAGAATACGCGGGCAAAACGGGCCTCGGGATCGTCAAATTTATTGATGAAGAATGCCTTCGGAATGCCTGCATCGGTTGCGGCGTCCCATGCAAGTTCTGTGCCTACCTCAATGCCTGCCTTTCCGTCGACGACGATGATCGCGCTGTCTGCAACGCGCACCGCCTGACGGACTTCACCCTGGAAATCGAGGTAACCGGGGGTATCGAGGAGGTTGATCTTATACTCATTCCAAATGACCGAAGCGACACTCGCAGAAATGGTATAGCCGCGGCGGATCTCTTCGGGATCGAAGTCACAGACCGTGTTGCCGTCGGCGGTTCTGCCGAGACGGTCGGTCGCCTTGGACAAATAGAGCATTGATTCTGCAAGCGCAGTCTTGCCGCAGTCACCGTGACCGAGCAAGGCAATGTTTCTGATATTTTTGGTAATAATGGGTTCCATAATCGACACTCCTTTAAATAATAGATAAAATAATCATGAGAAAACTCAATCTTGTTATCTATTATACACG
>CAYRQA010000081.1:0-8081 GCA_964426285.1 uncultured Lachnospiraceae bacterium
GGTCGTACTGAACGGCTTTACCACCGTCGTCGACGTCAACAAGTGCAAGGTCTATATGAAGAACTTCGGGGAGTTCTACAATGATCAGATCGCGAATGCCAGCGCCATCATTCTCAGCCATACAGGCAGATGCACCAAGGAGAAGATCGCTGCAGCGGTCGAGCTCCTTCGCGAGAAGAACGAAACTGCGGTCATCATCACCACTGACTGGGATCAGCTGTCTGGTGCGCAGATCCTTGAAGCTATGGAGCAGAAGGCGACGCTTGCCGCAGAGCTCGCACGGCTGGCGGCTGTTGAAGCTGATCATCATCACCATGATGATGAATGCGACTGCCATCACTTCCACCATGACGAGGATGAATGCGACTGTCATGACCACCACCATCATCACGATCATGAGCACCACCATCATCTCGATGACGAGCGCGAGTGCGGACACGATCATCATGAACATCACCACCATGACGGCGAATGCGATTGCCATGACCATGACCATGACCACGCACACCACCACCATCACGCCGATGAGGTGTTCACAAGCTGGGGCAGGGAGACTACGAAGCAGTTCACGGCAGAGCAGATCTCTGATGCACTCGACGCGTTGAGTGATGCCCTCAGCTACGGCATCGTTCTCCGTGCCAAGGGTATCGTTGAATCGATCGACGGCAAGTGGATTCACTTCGACTATGTGCCCGGCGAAGCCGACGTTCGCTACGGTCAGGCATCTGTGATCGGCAGAATTTGCGTAATCGGTTCGAAAATCGACGAAGATGCGCTCGCTGAACTCTTTAACCTCTGAAAGGAATGCGATCAATGAAAGAAATTCCCGTATATTTGTTTACCGGCTTTCTCGATGCAGGCAAGACCAAGCTCATTCAGGATACGCTCGGCGACGCCGAATTTAACACAGGCGAGCCGATGCTCTTGATCGTCTGCGAGGAGGGGGAGGGCGAATACGATCCTACCGCCTTTGCGCATGACAATATTACGATGGTCACCGTCGACGACGAGCAGAATCTTACACCCGACCGTCTTTCTGCGTTCGAGAAGCGCTATCATCCCGATCGTATTCTCATTGAATACAACGGTATGTGGATGCTCGACAGCCTCTATCAGAATCTCCCCGATAATTGGATGATCTATCAGGAGATCACGGTCGCCGACAGCAACACCTTTGCCGCCTACAATGCCAATATGCGTCAGCTTGTCTTTGACAAGCTCCAGTCGTGCGAGACGGTCATCTTCAACCGTGCGCGCGTGGATGTCGACAAAGAGGGCTTCCATAAGATCGTCCGTGCGGTCAATCGCCGCTGTGCGATCGCCTATGAGCTGACCGACGGACAATTCGTCTATGACGAGATTGAAGATCCGCTTCCCTTTGACATTAACGCCGACGTGATCGAGATCGGCGACGAGGACTACACAGTCTGGTATCGCGACCTTACCGAGGACGTCTCCAAATATGAGGGCAAGATTGTCAAATTCAAGGGCATCGTCGCACGCGATCATCAGCTCCCGCCCAAGACCTTCGTAGTCGGTCGGCACGTCATGACCTGCTGTGCCGACGATATCACCTACTGTGGACTGGTCTGCAAGTCTGCCAAAGCAGCTTCGCTGAACACCCGCGATTGGGTCGTGCTGACCGCTAAAGTGTCTTACGAATTCAGCAGCGTCTACAATTCCAAGGGTCCCGTCTTGACTGCCGTTACCGTCGAAATGAGCACACAGCCCGAACAGCCCGTTGCAACGATGTATTGAGGAAGAAGCAATTGGTGGGGGAGGTGCCTTTTGAAAAAGGCGCCTCCCCCACACCCCCTCCGCGAAAACTTTTGATAACGGTGAAAATGCTTGCGGATTTTCGTGAATGCCTCTCTGTCGAAAAAGTAATAATTCGCTAAGCCCCAAGACTCCCTCTCCGAGGGAGGGGAACCGCGAAGTGGTTTAAGGAGTTTCTTACCCCTTCGCGAAAACTTTTAAAAAATCGCTTACGGAAATCCGTAAGCGATTTTTTGATTTAGAACAGCGGAGAGAATAGTCTCAGGATTGCATAGTAGAAGCCTCTGAGGAGTGTGACAGGCTTTTGCATCGCCTTGGCGGGCGAGGACACTTCCTGCGTTTTCAGAAAATCGTCGCGAACCTCGGAGATAATGCTCGATCGATAAAAGAGTGTAGCGCATTCGAAGTGCAGATAAAGTGAGCGGTAATCGAGGTTGATCGTGCCTACGACGGCGATCTCGTCGTCACAGACGAAGCTCTTGGCGTGCATGAAGCCGGGCTTGTATTCGAAGATTTTGATGCCGCTCTCGATGAGCACTTCGTAGTGCGAGCGGGTCAGATGGAAGACGGTCTTCTTGTCAGGGATACCGGGAGTGATGATCCGAACGTCGACGCCCCGTTTGGCAGCAAGCCGCAGGGCAGTGATCGTTTCGTTGTCGATGATGAGATAGGGGGTGAAGATGTAGAGGTAGCGCTTAGCGTGGTTGATGATGTTGAGATAGACATGCTCGGCAAGCACTTCGTCATCGAGTGGGCTGTCACCG
Organism: uncultured Lachnospiraceae bacterium; assembly: GCA_964426285.1. Lineage (GTDB taxonomy): Bacteria > Bacillota > Clostridia > Oscillospirales > CAG-272 > CAKSQF01. The sequence goes on from CAYRQA010000081.1 coordinate 2,541, forward strand.
TAGGGGAGCACGTACCCGTCGCTCTTCGGAAGCTCGTCCTCAGTGAACTTCGGCAAAAATTGCTCGAATTCCTTGTCCGTGGGTCTGAAAGCGTTCCACATTTCGAGAAAGAGCGAGGTGAGATTCCAAACAGCCTCCCCACGCAGCATGACCGCCGTATCCTTCCAGTGACCGAAGCGCAGTTTTTGGTTGATATACTCGTCTGCGAGGTTGATACCGCCCGTGAAGCCGACCTTTCCATCAATGACGAGAATTTTACGGTGATCTCGGTTGTTCATCACGATCGAAAGCACAGGCTTGAAGGCATTGAATGCCATGCAATGAACCCCTGATTTTTCAAGCTCACGGTCATATCCGTAGGGAAGTCGGGTCAGACTGCCTACGTCATCGTACAGGATGCGCACGTCGACGCCTTCTGATGCCTTTCGCTTTAATACATCGAGAATAGAGTCCCACATCTGACCTTCCGCGACGATAAAAAATTCGATAAAAATGAATCTTTCTGCCTTTTCGAGCTCCTCGAGCAGGACGGGGAGGAGCGTGTCTCCCAGCTCGAAATAGCGACACTCGGTATTCTGATAGACCGAGAAACCGCTATTATTGAGATAGCGGATCTGACCGCCTGCCGACGGGTCGGCATCGAAAATCTCCTCGGTAAGTGCTGAGTGATCGGGTCTGAGAGGAGAGAGACGGGCGGCTGACTTTTCGAGCTTCGCGCGCATTCTGCGGGTAGGTGATTTGCCGCCGAACATTAGATAGATAATGCCGCCGAAGAGGGGAATCGAGAGGATCGGGACGATCCATGCGAGCTTGACTGTCGGATTGGAGTTGCGGTTGATGATGTAGAGCACGACCAAAAGGCTAATCAGATTGAGAAAAATATTTACGAAGACAAATTCTTCACTCAGAATGAAGGTCGCGACGAAAAACCAGGCGAGTTGAATCAGCAGCGCCAGTATGACAAAAACGATACGGTTCAAAATTTTATTTAGAAATCTCAATCTTTGTTCTTCCTTTCTGTCGGGGGAGTAGGATGTTCATCTTTCCACAATTTTCTATTCTATTATATCCTACAAGCCGACGAATGTCAATATTTTTCATTATTTTTTCGCATTCCTTGAAAATAAACCCAATATCTGCTTGACAACTCGGGCGGAATTTGGTATAATCTTTTTATTAACTTGTTCAGACACGAAGGAGAACAGACTATGATCAATGTTGCCATCATGGGCTTTGGAACGATCGGTTCGGGCGTAGCGGAGGTCATTTCCAAAGGCTATAATTTGATCTGTAAAGAAATACAGGATTCTATCTACGTGAAATATATTCTGGATCTGCGGGAATTCCCCGACAGTCCCTATGCCGACCGCATCGTACACGATTTCAACGTCATTCTGAATGACCCCGAGGTCAAGATTGTCTGTGAAACGATGGGCGGAACCAAGCCTGCGTTCGAATATTCGATGGCTTGTCTGAGAGCAGGCAAGAGCGTTGTCACCTCCAACAAAGAGGTCGTTGCCAATTTCGGCAATCTCCTTTGCGATGCGGCACGCGACAATGGCGTTCGCTATCTCTATGAAGCAAGCGTCGGCGGCGGTATTCCGATCATCCGCTCGATCAAGAACGCACTTGCGGCGAATGAGATCTACGAGATCAACGGTATCCTCAACGGTACTACCAACTATATCCTGACCGAAATGGATCAGAAGGGCAAGAGCTTTGACGAAGCGCTTGCAATGGCACAGCAGCTCGGCTATGCGGAGCGCGATCCCCGTGCCGACGTCAACGGCGATGATGCCTGCCGTAAGATCTGTATTTTGGCGGCGCTTTCCTTCGGAACGCTCATCTCTCCCTCGACGGTGAGCTGTACCGGTATCCGCAACATCACGCTGAACGACGTATCGATCGCCCGTAAATTCGGCGGTGCGATCAAGCTGGTAGGCAGCACCAAGCGTCTGCCCGACGGCAAGATTGATATTCGCGTATCCCCCTGTCTCGTTCCCTCGTCCAACCCCATTTCCAAGGTAGATGACGTATACAACGCCATTCTGGTCAAGGCCGCCTGCCTCGGTGAGGTGATGTTCTACGGTCAGGGTGCGGGCAGTCTGCCCACCGCATCCGCAGTACTTGCCGACATCATCGACATCGCCAAGCACATGAAGACCAAACAGCCTATGCAGGAATCCTGGGAATGCGGCGATGCAAGCATTGTGAGCGACGAGGAGACCACTCCGAACCAGTTCTATGCGGCTGTCAAGCTCGACAGTGCACAGGTGCAAAAGGTATTCCCGGTTGCCGAGATCCTTTACGAGGAGGATGGGCTCACCTGCTTCATCGTCCGCAACATCTCGCTCACCGCATTTGAGAGCAAGCTTGCTACGATCGGCGGCGAGGTCGTCTCCAAATTCCGCGCACTTTGAGCCTGCCCGAGTTGCAACTAAGAAAATAGCGAGCCGTTTCCCGCTTGACCTCCTTCATTTTAGAGAGGAGGCAGGGAATATGCAGAAGCGTCATCGCCGCCACCGAATAATCGGCGAGCAGCCACATGAGCGAGCTGTCGGTGAGCACACCCAATATTGCAGTAAAGCTGTATGCCAAGGCATACAGCTTTTTGTATGCGGGCTTTGGGGCAAGATAATCGATGCTCACGCGTCCGTAATAGGACCAGCCGATCATGGTGGCAAGTGCGAAGCAGAAGATGAGCAGTGCCAGGATGGAGCCTGCAGCCTCCCCGAACGGGTCGGAAAAACAGGCGATCACGAGTGCCATTCCTTCAAGGGTGGGGTATTTCGCCCATGAGAGGAGGATCACAAATGCAGTCAGTGAGCAGAGCACAATTGTGTCCGCAAAGACCTCAAAAATGCCCCAGAAGCCCTGTTCGGCAGGACTGTGGGTGTCTGCACCCGCGTGCGCCATCGGCGCTGTACCGCAGCCTGCTTCGTGTGTGATGAGCCCGCGTGAGATGCCCGCACGAAGAGCGGCAGCCCAGCCGAATGCGCCGATGCCGCCAAGTGCCGCTTGAGGGGTGAGCGCAGAGCGGAAGATCAGCCCGATGACCGAGGGCAGTGCGGATATATGCCGTAAGATGACCACAAGGCAGAGGACGATGTAGATCCCGCTCATCAGCGGTACGAGCAACATGGTCACAGACGAGATGCGACCGATGCCCCTGCAGATCGAGAGATAAAGAAGGAGCGCCAAAAGCAGTCCGACTACGATCGGAGGGATAGAGAAAGCGTCCTCGATCGTCTCGGCGACCGTCTGTGCCTGCATGATGTTGCCGAGCGAAAAGGAAGCCGCGATACAGCAGATCGAAAATAGCATTCCGACCTTTCGGTTGCTAAAATAGTACATCGCACCGCCAAACCAGCCCTCGCGCCCTTTTTTGCGATAGAGGATGGCAAGGACGATCTCCGAATACTTGATGAGCATCGAAAAGAGCGCGCCCATCCACATCCAGAAGATCGCACCGGGACCGCCTGAAGTGAGTGCCGCCGCGACGCCTGCAATATTGCCTACCCCCAGCGTACCTGCGAGCGCTACCGTGAGTGCACGGAAGGGAGAGACGCCGTTTTGACTTTTTCGCTTGAAAAAAGAGGCGCAAATTGCCCGAATGCGGTATAAATGGAAGCATTTGAGATAAAAGGTGGTGAACAAACCTGCTACGGTCAATGCAAGCAGCAGGGTCGGCGACAGGATCAGATTGTTAACCGATTGAAGAAAATCGATCATTGGGCTCTCTCCTTTCTCACAACAGTCTATGACGATGCCTTTCCCGTTAGAAGAGGGAAGCGTAAGGTGAATAAATTTGTTGATATTTGTATAAAGTGTTAACATTGTGTTAATTGTACAGAAAAGGGCTTGCAATTTTATGAAAAATAGCTACAATAAGAGATAGAGTTTTAGCACTCGGTCGAATCGAGTGCTAATTACCCGAGAATTTTGACGGAGGAAATTTATATGACAGTAAAACCCCTTTTTGACAGAGTAGTCGTGAAAATGACCGAAGTAGAGGAGACCAGCAAGGGTGGTCTGATCCTGACCGCATCGACCAAGGAGAAGCCCCAGTTCGCAGAGGTCGTGGCAGTCGGCGACGGCAACAAGTGGAAAAACGAGTTTGCGCCCATGAACATCGTAAAGCCCTGTGACAAGGTAGTGATCTCGAACTATGCAGGCAGCAAGATCAAAGTGGACGGCGAAGAGCTGATCATCGTCAGCATCACCGATATTCTCGCGATCGTTGAGTAATCGCTCAAATGAAATTGATTGAAAGAAAGGTATCAAGATATGGCAAAAGATATTGTATTGGGTATTAATGCAAGAAATGCGCTGATGGTAGGCGTTGACAAGCTTGCAAACACTGTAAAGATCACGATGGGCCCCAAGGGCAGAAACGTCGTCCTAGACCGCAAGTACGGCGCACCCCTCATCACCAATGACGGCGTGACCATTGCGAAGGAGATCGAGCTCGACGATCCCTGCCAGAACATGGGTGCACAGCTGGTCAAGGAAGTTGCGACCAAAACAAACGACGCCGCAGGCGACGGCACGACCACCGCAACTCTGCTCGCACAGGCATTCCTGACCGAGGGTATGAAGAATGTGACCGCAGGTGCTAACCCGATGGTAATCCGCAAGGGCATTGCAAAGGCTGTAGACGTAGCAGTTGCATCGCTGAAGGCAAACTCCCAGAAGGTAAACGGCACTGCTGACATCGCAAGAGTAGGCACTGTTTCTTCGGGCAACGAAGAGATCGGCACACTGATCGCCGACGCAATGGAAAAGGTGAGCGCAGACGGCGTGATCACCGTTGAGGAATCGAAGACTGCTGAGACCTTCTGCGAAGTCGTTGAAGGTATGCAGTTCGATCGCGGTTACCTCTCGCCCTACATGGCAACCGACACCGAGAAGATGGAAGCGGTTATGGACGACGCACTCATCCTGATCACCGACAAGACGATCAACAACATCCAGGACCTCATTCCCCTGCTTGAAGTGGTCATGAAGAGCGGCAGAAAACTGCTGATCGTTGCAGAGGACGTGGAAGGCGAAGCGCTGACTACCCTCATCCTCAACAAGCTGCGCGGAACGCTGAACGTTTGCTGCGTGAAGGCGCCCGGATTCGGCGACCGCAGAAAAGAAATGCTCCAGGACATCGCCGTACTCACCGGCGGTACGGTTATCACCTCTGAGCTGGGCTACGAGCTGAGCGACGCGACTGTTGATATGCTCGGTCAGGCAAGACAGGTCAAGGTCAACAAAGAGACCACCATCATCGTCGGCGGCGCAGGCGATCCCGATGCGATTGCCGCAAGAGTCAACCAGATCAGAACCGCCATCCCCAACACCACTTCCGAATTCGACCGCGAAAAGCTGCAGGAGCGTCTTGCGAAGCTGGCGGGCGGTGTAGCCGTTATCAAAGTCGGCGCCGCTACCGAAGTCGAAATGAAGGAAAAGAAGCTCCGCATCGAGGACGCGCTCAATGCAACCAGAGCGGCTGTTGAAGAGGGCATCGTTCCCGGCGGCGGTACTGCTTACCTG
>CAYRQA010000082.1:0-8008 GCA_964426285.1 uncultured Lachnospiraceae bacterium
GAAAAAAGGTTCCTAAGAACCTCCAAAAACTTTTGGAAAGGAATTATATTGACCTTTTGAGTTTTGAAAGTCGGAATTTGTTTGTGTTTTTAATCATTATAACACAACACTTTCCCTTTTTCAAGGGCTTTTTCACTTTTTTGGCTCACTGCAGACAAATGGCATGAATACAGGCAAAAAATCATCAAAAAATGATTGACAGCACCCTCAAACTGTGCTATAATAAACTTTGTCTACATTTCATTATGTAAAGAACGCCTGTCATCGGCATCGCCGATGCACGAACTGCGCGCGATCAAGCGCCCTTTTGCAGTCCGTCCGCCCCTATCCCCGAAGGAGTGATTTTTTTAAATGGACAATTCCGCCCGATGTTTACTGATCTGCATCCTGATCCTTTTCAGCGCGCTCTTTTCCGCCACTGAAACAGCCCTGTCCTATGCGAATAGGTACAGGATCCGTCAGCTTGCCGATACGGGCAGCAAACGGGCAAAGAAGGCAGATAAGCTGCTATCCCGTTTCGATGATGTGATCGTCGCCATTCTCGTCGGCAACAACATCGTCAACACTTTGATAGCATCGATCGGTGCCTTCCTGTTCATTGATCTGATGGGCGACATCGGATCGCTGGCCTCGACGGTTGTCATTACCCTTGCCGTCTTCATTTTCGGTGAAACCGTGCCGAAAACGATCGCCAAGGTCAACTGCGACAGCGTTACGTTAGCGATCGCCCCCTTCCTCGCCTTCTACACCAAGATCGTCTCCCCCATCGCACTGGTTTTCACCAAAACAACCGATTTTTTGAAGCGCAAGCTCATCGGCAAAAAAGAGCCTGCCCTCACCGACGACGATTTCTGCGACATCGTCGAAAACAGTGAGGAAGAGGGCGTTCTCGAGCCCGAGGAGAGCGAGATCATCCAGGGCGCTGTTGAATTCTCCGACCTCACGGTCGAATCGGTCTATCAGCCGATCGAGAAGGTCTTCTCCATCTCCCTTGCCGAACCGCGCATTTCACTTCGCGACCGCCTGCTGGAGGCACACTACTCACGCGTTCCTGTCCGCAGAAATGAAGCCGAGCCCTTTTTCGGCTTCCTGCGCGCCAAGGAATACCTGCTTGCCCTGCTTCGCGGGGAGGAAAATGACCCGCAAAAGTACATCACCCCCGCTTATTTCGTCTCGCCGAATACCCCTCTGAGCGAAGCATTTGAGCAAATGACTCGCAAAAAGAGCCACATGGCGTTCGTCCGTGAAGCGGAGGGCTCACCCATCATGGGCATCGTGACCATGGAGGACGTGCTTGAAGAGCTGGTCGGCGATATCTACGACGAAAACGACGCCGTCATCGGCGGCGGTGAGGAGGTGAAGGTATGAGCATCCTCTTCATGTGCCTTTCGATCCCCGTCCTGCTGGTGCTTTCCGCCTTCTTTTCGGGCAGTGAGATCGTTTTCGCCTCTTCCAACAAACTGCGCATCAAGAATGCCGCAGATGAGGGCAACAAGCGCGCGCGCATTGCCCAATACATCCTCGAGCACTTCACCGCTTCGATCTCGACCATCCTGCTCGCCAACAATTTAGTCAACATCACCGCTTCGACGATCGGTACACTGATCGCGGCTCATTTCATCGAGAATGAGGATCTTGCATCGACGGTCGCCACCCTCGGCGTGACCCTTCTGCTCCTCATCTTCGGCGAGATCTTCCCGAAGATCTTCGGTGCCGAGCTGGCTGATAAGCTGGTTTTGACCGTTTCAAGACCGCTCCGCTTCTGCATGAAGCTCTTCTCTCCCATCACGGGCGCAGTCAACTTCCTGCTAACGAAGCTCGCCTTCCTCTGGACCCCCAAGGAAGAGGTGCCCACCATGACGCAGGAGGAGCTGGTGACCATGGTCGACGAAATGGAGGAAAGCGGCAGCTTTACCGAGGAGGAGGGCGATCTGGTCCGCGCGGCAATCGAATTTGCCGATCTGACCGCCAAGGACATCCTCACTCCCCGTGTTGATACCCTTGCATTCGACGTCGAGGACAGCGTCGAAACCCTGCTTGCCAGCCGCGAGCTGCTCGACTTCTCGCGCTTCCCCGTTTACGAAGAAAGCCTCGACCATATCATCGGCATCCTCACCACTCAGCGCCTGCTTGAAGAATACTTCGAAAAGGGCGAAGAGGGGGTCGATATCCGTTCCCTGCTCACACAGCCCGTCTACGTGCACATGACCCGCAATATTTCCTCCATTTTGAAGGAAATGCGCGAAAAACACTGTGAAATGGCAGTGGTCGTGGATGAATTCGGCGGCACGCTCGGCATCATCACCGTCGAGGACATCGTCGAGGAGATCGTCGGTGACATTTTCGACGAGACCGACGACGTCGAAAACGAGTTCGTCGAACACAGTGACGGCTTCGAGGTCGACGGCAGTATGACCATCGACGACTTATTTGACCTCGTTGAGTACTCGGACAGCGAATTCGAGAGCGAATATACCACAGTCGGCGGCTGGACTGCCGAAATGCTCGACAAGATCCCCGAAACGGGCGACCGCTTCACCTTCGAAAACCTCACCGTCACCGTCACCAAGGTCGATGCCATGCGCGTCGAGACCCTCTTCGTCCACGTCGACGAAACAGACGACGATGAGGATGATGAGGAATAAAATTTATCTCATAAAGGGGAACTTCTTGAAAGAAGTTCCCCTTTAAATCCCCTCAAGAACTTTAGAAAAGCCGAGAAGCGTCGCTTCTCGGCTGGTTTTATTGAAAGCAATTCTTTTCAAAAGATGCCAAAGAGACCGGATACACTCACAGATCAATTCGCCATACGATCGAATACACACTTGTAGAGACAGGCGTCCTCGACTGTCCGAAAACAAGCGGTTGGCAATCGTGATGAAATATGCGATAATCCTTCGTCGGACAGTCGAGGACGCCTGTCTCTACATTTTTTCATTCAATTCTCGGCTGATTTTTTGATCGAATCTTCTTGCGCGGCGAAGATTCGCCGCGCTTTTCAAAGTTTTCAGGGGTTTTAGGGGGCGCTTTTTCAAAAGCGCCCCCTATTTGTCCACTCCACTTCATCATCCCCGTGGCAAACGGTCACGACCGCGTCATCGAGATCGATGCTGTCGTAGCACTGCCCCTCGGCATCGGTCACCATCGCGCTGCGGCTGCCGTAGCGCTTGAGGCAGGCTTCGTAGCGTGTCCAGAGGCGTGTTTTTGCGCGGTCATCGTCTTCGGGACGGGCATCGGGCAAAAATCGCTCGAGCACCCCATTCGAGATGGGACGCACCGCCTGCACATCCACCCCGATCGGGTCGTCCGACAGTGCGCAGACCACCCATTTCCCCGAATGGGAGAGGCTGATCTGCGGCGGCAGGGATGCGCCATCGGACGAGGTCAGATAGGGCTTGCCCTCGGCAGTTTTGGCGAGTGTCCAAGCATTTGCGCCCTCGCCGTATCGCTCGCCGAGGCAGTCGGCAAGCAGGCGGCGCACCTCAGCCGAGCGAAAGGCACTCAGCTCGGCAGGCATGCGCTTGATGCCGAGATCGCGCGCTCTGATGTATACGACCGTCACTTTTGGCGCCCTCCGAAGGGGAGGGGTGCGAGCAGGCGGTCAAGCGGGCGCGCGGGCAGACTGCAAAGCAGTGCCGCGAGCAGTGCGCCGTCAAAGCCGAACCAATTTCGAAAGAGGATTGCCAGCACGCCGCCGACAAAGCCGACGACCCATCCCGCACGCGGGGTGACAGGCGCAGAACTGCGGCTCGGCAAGATCAGACAGCCGGTGAAGATAAACCCACCCGTGAGGAGCTGTGCGCCGGTGTAATAGTAGACCGACATGGTCTCGGGCGCTGTGAGATAGGCGGTCAGCGTTCCTCCGAGCAGCCACGCGATGGGGATGTACCAACTGATTTGTTTGCGAAAAATGAGGTATACAGTCGCAAGGATAATGAGCAGTGCAGCAACCTCTCCGATCATGCCGTCGGTCCTGCCGAGCAGAAGATCGACAATCTCCACCTTCGGCTTTTCGCCTGCCGCAAGCAGGTCAGCCACCGTTCGCCCGCCCTCGCTGTCGATGCGAAGCGTGATATCGGTGAGCGAAGGGAAGATCAGGCGGACGATGCAGACCACCAGTGCAGGCAGGGCGATCGGGCAGGCACTCATACTGCCGAACAGCTGTCCGATCGCCACCGCAAGCAGTGCGGCTGCACAAAAGAGCCAGATCGGTGCGTCGGCAGGCAGTAAAAATGCGATCAGCCAACCGATCACGGCGGGGGTCAGATCCCAAAGCGCGACCGTTTCCCCGTTTTTCCTGCGCAGCCGACGGATCAACAGATCTCCGCCCATGCAGAAGACCATCGAGAGCAGCTGGGCGGCGATCGCATAGCCGCCGAAAACGAAATAGCTCCACAAGCCGAGCGGCAGCAGGGCAACCAGCCACTCTGCGCGCAGATATCGAACGCCCTCTCCGCTCATCAGACGAGGCTCGCTCGGCAGGATCGGACGAAGCTCAGCACTGTTTGCCGTATTTTCTGCCTGTTTAGCGGCAGAAAGCCGTTTATTTGCCATTGCGGTCCTCCTTTCGGACAGACGACTGCACAGCACTGCGAAGCGGCAGTCGAGAGGGACAAACGTAAGAACAGCAGCCGAGCCCATGCAGATCCCGCCGTCCTTCGGACTGCCGCTCAGCCATCTTTGCAGACGGCTTTTGGGCAGATAATCGTAGGGTAAGAGAAACATCGGACAGACATCCGCACATCTGCCGCAGGCGATACAGTCGACCGAATCTGCTGAAAGAGCCGCCAAAAGCGAGGACAAACGCGACCGTTTGGACACGTCCTCGGCTTGCGCCGCGGTTTGATCGTCAGCGGTCAGCAATCGGCTGACCTCAGCGCCGCTCTGCGGGAGCAGTGCAAGCGTATTCAGCATCGCATTGACCGTCTCGTGCAGCGATCGACCGTCCATCCCGCCCCGACAAAGCGATTGACCGTCATGGCTCGTCGGCAGGATGCCGAGCGACAGGAGTTCCGACAGCTCGAGCCCATAGGGGAGGTCGAAGAGCTTCAGCTTGCCATCGGCAAAAATCGACAAGCGCTTGAAGCGCTTGGGCAATCCTTCGGCAAAAAGCTGATAGAGCGAGGCGCAGGTCTCGGCGTCGGTGAGGAACAGCCCCGCATCCTCGGGGTGCTTTGACGGAGAGAGTTCTTTATTGACGAGCCAGCGGGTGATGAGACGGGGCTCTGCCTGCGGATAGCGGTTGTTCGTCTGCTCAATGGCGATGAGCGAGCTGTCGGCGCAGGCGATCTCTACCGCCCTAATGCTCGCCTTACGTCGGCTGTCGCAGAGGATGGCGCCCTCTTTGAGCCTCAGCAGTCTGAGCAGAATGGTCAGCCCGCCTGCGACCGCGCCTGCACTTTCCTCGGCGATCGAGGAATTAGTTGCCGAGAGCGGATCAAGGTCGAGACAGGAGACTGCCGCCATGCGCAGCTTCCCGGGCGCACAGGCAAGGGCACGGGTCAGGTGTGCGTGAAGCGATTCCCCGCTCTGCTCGATAATGCCCGAAGATTCGATCTCGGCAAGCAGGTCTTCCGCGCTTGCCTCGGCAAGCGTGCGCCCCGTTTTCTTTCCGAAGGGGAGACTTTCCGCCAAGCGACCCTCGACGTCGCTCTCGAGCGTCAGCAAAATGCCGCCGTCATCCTGTTCTATAACGGTCACCTTCGCCGACAGGCTGGCGCGCACGGGCAGACTGCCGCGACTGCCGAGCAGTTCGCCGCCTGCCACCCCGTCGCCTACCTTCAACGAACATTCGTCGAGCCGATAGGTCAGCTTCATCGATGCGCCGATCGGTCGATCGACCTGCCCGAGGTCACAGATCGCGGGCTGAAATGCGATCCCTCCGTGAAAAGTGCCTGCCATACCATTTGTCCTTTCTCTTTTGATTCAACAGTTCAATTATACTCCCTTTTTGCACAAAAATCAAGTGTGCAAGTGTAAATTAGCCATGAAGAGAGAAATAATAGCATGAAATGTCGCAGGTGCGCTTCATTGCAAAAAGCACTGCTTACCCAGACCAAATTACGGGAATTTCGCCTTCGGCGAAATTCAAAACCACCGGTATCCCCCTGTGTGATTGAGAATACTGTTGCAAAGACTACATGGTATTGACATCTGTATTTGCTGTGTGACGTGCTTTTTTCTCGTTGTTCTCTTTTTTCATTGTTAAACCTCCTTGTATTCTGCAACACGGCGCCAAACTATGTTCATTATACTTGGAGGTTTATTTCGTTGCAATAGTCTTTCTTTCGAGCATGCATTTAGCTCGCCCGTTTTGTTTTTAATAAAGCGTTTTATCTGCCCCCGGTAGAACTGAGGGTTGTTTTTGGTGACCAAACGAGAAATCACCCCGAAAGACAAATCTTTCGGGGTGACCTGTAGCTATTACCATACGCAAACATCAATCCATAGTCGTACCGTTTCGGGATTGAAAATGTATAATGAACAAGTTCCGTTTGTCGTACTGCCATAGATGCCCGTTAGGTAATTTGTTTCAATTATAGTGTTATTTTCATCAAGCTCGAAACAGACTAAGTATTTTGTTCTATTCAGATAATCTGTTATTTGACCGTCCACATAGAACCGATACTCATCACCTGTATAATCAGAGCTTTTAACCAATTCGGCATCAAACGAATCAATTGTTACCAGAGTGTTTTCATCGCTGTATGTCCGCGCTGGAATCGCACAAGCGCTCGGCTCAGTGGACCAAGGACAACGGGCAATACATACCGACCCCCGTGACGCGGATCGACCAGATGCGCTGGGAGGACGAGCTCCCGCAGGCGCAGAATGCAAGCGAATCCAATTCGAGCTTTGATACCAACGAGTTCGTCGAAGCCGCTTACGCACGAACCGTAGCGATGAGCAAAAATCTCAAGCAAAACGAAAGGAGCGACGAAACATGATCAAATACGAAAACGAATGCGCGGATTGCCCGCAAGGGTGCGCCAACTGCTGGCGAAAGCGCCCCGATCGCACAGAGGCACTCACTGTACATACCGAACCCGGCGACAACAAGAAATACATCGATCACTCGCTAAGGCTCGCAGGATTGCCGCAGATTGACATCAAGAGCGCGGACGAGCTGAAACAAAGAGCGACCGAGTATTTCACCATCTGCGCCGAAGACGACATGAAGCCCTCTGTTGCGGGCTTGGCGGTGGCTATAGGCGTACGAAAGACTCTTTGGGAATGGTCTGTGACCGGAAATTCTGACCGCAGTAACGTCATTAAAAAGGCGTATGCCTGCTGGATCTGCAGATGACCGACTACATGCAGAACGGCAAGATCAACCCTGTTTCGGGCATATTCCTCATGAAAAACCACTTCGGCTACACCGACAAGCAAGAGGTCGTCGTCACGCCCAACAATCCACTTGGCGAAAAGCAAGAGACCGAGGAGATCAAGCAGAGATACCTCGACAACGTGGTCGTGGATGAGGATGAAGAGGGATAAAGCCCCTTTCCTCTTTGTTTGCGGTTAGTTCAAAAACAATTACGGTAAATCTTGGAAAACCGACTATGATTACAGAAAACTATAAGGCTTTCACGAACGGGTGAAGGTAAACAGCCAACAGGGGCTACGAGAAATCGTGGTCCCTGTAACTTTTTTTGGAGGCATATGGAAAAACTCATCACAAAAATTTTCGCGCAAATCAAAAAGGCTCCTTCCGACGTGCAGGCGTATAGCGACCTGTTCGATCTCTGCTGCAATATCGAGGCGGACGACTTCGAGCTCGCGCATGACACAAACAAGCGCCTGCGTTCGTGCGTTTCGCGCGCCATGAAAACAACGGCATTCGTGGATGCGTTCTTTGGGCTTTACAAGTGAAGTCTGCTCTTCGATGCGCCGCACTGTTTCGACAGCTATCTGCTCTACGTCGAGATCAACAGAAAGCCGAAGGAACGGTTTTACCTCTGCCACTATCGTCACTTCCGATGACAATCTGTTTCTGTTCTCTCAGGCG
>CAYRQA010000083.1:0-8003 GCA_964426285.1 uncultured Lachnospiraceae bacterium
TTTACAAAATGTTTCTACCGGGGGGTTTGGGGCAGACCCCCAATGAGATAATTATGGATTTTACAAAAGCATTAAAAACACTGGAATATGATAAGATACTCGGTCAGCTGGCGGCTTGTGCCATGACCGAAGGTGCGAGAAAGCGGGCACTTGCTTCGCAGCCGACCGATTCGCCGTTTGAGATCGCAAAGCTCATGCGACAGACGGGGGATGCCAAAAAGCTCTCCGAGACGAGCGGTACACCCTCCTTCGGTAACGCCAAGGACATATCGGACAGCGTGGAGCGTGCCGAAAAGGGCGCGATGCTCACGCCGGGTGAGCTGCTCGACATTGCAGACCTGCTCTCCTCGACCGCTTCACTCATCCACTATGCGGGCGGGCGCGACGCCGAACCGGGCAGTCTGGGCGAGCTGTTCTCCCTGCTCGTCGCCAATGCGCCGCTTGAGAGAGAGATCAGACGGTGCATCCTCTCGGCGGACATGATCTCCGACGATGCGACGCCCCAGCTCGCCGACATCCGCCGCTCGATACAGCGCACCAATGCGCGCATCCGCGAGACACTGCAGCGCTACATCTCCTCCGAATCGACCAACAAGTACCTGCAGGACAACCTCGTCACCATCCGCGAGGGACGTTACGTCATCCCCGTCAAGGTCGAGCACAAGAACGAGATCAAGGGTCTCGTGCACGACACCTCATCCTCGGGCGCGACCCTCTTCGTCGAGCCGATGGCGGTCGTCGAGGCGAACAATACCCTGCGCGAGCTTGAAGTTGCCGAGAAGAAGGAGATCGAGAAGATCCTCTACGGGCTCTCGGCATCTGCCGCCGACTTCGGGACGGCGCTTCAGCATAACTATCAGCTCATCACCGAGCTCGCCTACATCTTCGCGCGCGCCGAGCTCTCGTGGCGTATGCGTGCGACCGAGCCCATCCTCTCGGAGGACGGCGAGATCGATCTGCGTGCCGCCCGCCATCCCCTGCTGAGAGCAGGTGAGAGCGGCAACACGAAAAAAGTCATCCCGATCGACGTGCGCCTTGGCGGTGAGTTCGACACACTGGTCATCACGGGTCCCAACACGGGCGGTAAGACGGTCACGCTCAAGACGCTCGGGCTCTTCACGCTCATGGCGCAGACGGGTCTGCACATTCCCGCAGACGATGAATCGAAGCTGCGCATCGTCTCCTCGGTCTACGCCGACATCGGCGACGAGCAGTCGATCGAGCAGTCGCTATCGACCTTCTCTGCACACATGACCCACATCGTGGACATCCTGAAAAAAGCCGACGACCGTTCGCTCATCCTCTTTGACGAGTTGGGTGCGGGCACTGACCCGACCGAAGGTGCGGCACTCGCCGTCTCGATCATCGAAGAGGTACGCAGCCGCGGCTCACTCTGTGCGGCGACCACCCACTACAGCGAGATGAAGGTCTATGCGCTCGAAACCGAGGGGGTGTGCAACGCCGCCTGCGAGTTTGACGTGACCACCCTCGCCCCCACCTACCGCCTCATCATCGGTGCGCCCGGTAAATCGAACGCATTCGCGATCTCCTCACGGTTGGGGCTGTCCGCGCATATTATTGAACGGGCGAGCAAGCTGATCGATGCCGACAGCAAGCGCTTCGAAAATGTCATCGAAAAGCTCGAGGAAAACCGCATCGAGACCGAGCGAAAGCTGACCGAAGCCGAAGAATACCGCATCGCATACGAGAAATTGCTGAAAGAAACCGAAGAAAAGCTGCAAAAACAGCTTGCCGAAGCCGAGCGTGAGCGCGACAAGGCGACCGAACAGGCGCGCCGCATCGTCGAATCTGCGCGTGCGACGAGCGACTACGTGCTCGCTGAGCTCGAGAAGGCGAAAAGGGCGAAGGACAGCGAAAACTTCGGCAAAACGCTCGAAGAGACCCGCGCACGGGTGCGCCAGTCGATGAGAGAATCGTCCGACAAGATCGATCCCGTCATCGAGCGCTCGAATGAGCACTACACCCCTTCCCGTCCGATGAAGAAGGGGGATGAGGTACTGATCGTCAGCCTCAACAAGACCGGGTACGATCGCCGACGGCCCCGACAAGCAGGGCAATTTCACGGTCAGGGCGGGCATCCTGACCACCAAAACGACCGCAAAAAACCTCATGCTGGTCGCCGACCTGACCGTCAAGCCGAGTGCATCGGCTACCAAGAAGCAGCGCCCTGCGGCAGTCAAGAAGGAGAGTTCCTCCCTCGTTCAGAACTTCAAGCCCGAGTGCGACATCCGCGGCATGAACGGCGAGGACGGCTGGTTCGTCGTAGACCGCTACCTCGACACCGCTAAAATGGCAGGCGTCCACACCGTTCGCATCATCCACGGCAAGGGTACGGGCGCGCTCCGCAAGCGCCTCTGGGATTTCTTCAAATCCGACAAGCGCATCACTTCCTACCGCTACGGCGCTTACGGCGAAGGCGACCTCGGCGTGACGGTGATTGATTTGAAGTAGTTGTATGTGGGGCTCTGCCCCACACCCCGCCAAGGGACTTTGCCCCTTGGATCCCCACCAAACTTTCTTGAAAGAAAGTTCGGATCAAAGAACTTTTGAAAAAGGACGGCAAATGCTTGCCGTCCTCTTATAGAACAAAGGAGTGTACTTTTTTGCAAAAAGCATCCTTTTTCATATGGGATTATACCTTCTATGACGACCGCGTTGAGATCAACCGCGACTTCTTCCTTACCCGCAAGAGCGTCATCCATATAGACAAGATCGAGATGGTCGTGCTCGAGGATGATCCCCTGCTTCGTCATATGGGCAGGTGCAACCTCCTGCTCACCTTTGCGGGCAATATTTTCACCCTCTTGGGACTTCCCCGTGAGGTTGCAGAGACCTTTTGCGAGCAGATCGGCTACCTTCATCCCGCTCCAACCGCCTCCCCTCCTTTTTTGACGGGCGAAACGAGGCAGGTCACCATTTCCAACCTCGACCTGCTCAAAAAATCACTGCTCCAAACCAAACTGCGCTGGTATCTCCTCATCGTGGCTGTCCTCTGGGCGGCAGTCTTCCTCATGGGCAGTCAGCTCATCACCTCCGAGACGGCGCAAAACATCTCCTCCTTCGTCTTCAGGCACATGATCACCGCGGGGACGTTTGTGCTCTCGCTCGGTCTGCCGACGGCGATCATCTGGCTCTGGGCGTTCACAGGCGGCTTTTTGGTCGAATTTTTGAAGTATTACCGCTACACCGCCACCCGAAAGGGCAATATCCTCTGCTTCGAGTATGGGCTGTTCATCCATCGGCGAGTCTATATCACGGCAGACCGCATCGCGATCACCGAGTTCGTTCAGACACCCGTCATGCTTGCCTGCGGCTACGGCAAGCTCAACGTGCGTGCGGTCGGCTATAATCCCTACTTTCTGAAATCGCAGCCCATCCTTCCGTTCGTCAAGGCAAAGGAACTGATCGGCGTGCTGGAGGTGCTGCTCCCTGAGCTCGAGCAAAGTCCCCACGAGCCTGCCCGCCGCTCTCTGCGATATGATTTCATCTCCCGAAAGTGGCTCGTTCCGCTGGTCTGTCTTATACCGATGCCCGTATGGGGGTGGGGGTGGCTGATCGTTGCCCTGCTCAATGCGGCGATCGTGCTCGTCTCGATCCTGCTCGAGTACAAGAACACCGATTTTGTCCTTCAGAACGACATGATCCTGCTTTCGAAGGGAGGCTTCTATCGCACGACCGCATGGATCTATCCCGGGCGCATCGAGCTGGTCTCTGCGACCGCCTCAAAGCGCAAAAAGCGCAAAGGCTTCGTCAACCTGCGCGTAAAAGTCTTCGGCAAGCGAAGCACTTTCGCGCTCGTGCGCAATATTGAGGCATCGCGTGCACAGCCCTTCGGACTTGACGAGTAATTCCTCCCAGTTGCTTATTCAGCGCAGAATCGCAAGCATTCTGCGCTGTTTTTGCGCGCTTTTCTCCCAAACTCCTTTATAATGCGCCTAGTCGGCTTCGTAAAGCTTCATGCCGTTTACCTGTATCGTAGATGCTTGCTCATCCGGGTATACGATCACCCAACAGTAGTGCTTATATGACCCGCGATTGGCTTCGCTGATCTCAAAGCCATAGGGAGTTGCACCGGCATTCCCCATTTGGCTGTCATACATATAGTCGAGCGGCACCCATCCCGCTTTTGTATAAGCTTTCAAGATATCGCCATCTACTCCTCTTAAATCAACCGATTGCTCCGAAAGTTCAGCTTCATTGCTTGCAAACAGAAACCAACCGATCGGATTGCAGTTTAATTGGATATCATTATCGATCCCCGTATAGATGACATAGGAACCGATCGTAACCGGTTCTGTCATCGACCAGTAAAAAGCAGCCGCGGATTTGAATAGTGCATCGCACCAAATGCCTGCTTCCCTTGTGCCTCGGCTTCTGCCCATTCTTCAGAGGTGAAAACATCATCAAACAGGTTTTCCATACCGCCATTCTCCAAGAAAGTATCCGTACTTGCACGAAGGGAGGACTTATCGATCTTATCATTGAACAGAACGTGCGTTTCCATCCAATCAAGCACTTCGGTCGAACTCATCGGAAAGAATGGGGCAAAACAATTGTCTGTTGAAGTGGATGAACTTCCCGCCGACGAACTCACAACCGAGGATGTTGTCTGATCGGAAATCGGTGCCGAGCTTCCCGAGCCTTCCCAAGTGCCGTGATCGTTCGACCGCTGATTCGCCACGCTATGCATCGACACCAATATCGCCCCACCAATACTGCCAGACTTGCCGCTATGGGGAGCACCTTCAGCCATCCCTGCTTTTGCGGCTCGTACCGCCTATCTTCGTCTGCTCTCACGAGCAGTTGGTCATCTATTTCGCCCATCAGTTCTAAAAAACGTTGGTTCGTCATACCACATATCCTCACTTTCCAAATATTTTCTGAGTTTCTTTCTGGTACGGGACAGTATCATGAGCACATTGCTTTCCTTCAGTAGATACTTTTCGGCAATCGCAACGGTGGAATCAAGATAGAAATACCGCCGTATAAAGATATTGCACTCACGTTCGGGCAAGGCGTAAAGGATGCGATGAAGCGCTTTCAGGAATTCTGCCTGTCAACCTCGCTCGCAATATCAGATGAACCTGCAAGAAATATGTCTATTTCATCAAACGCTAAGGCGATCTCTCCATTCCCCCATTTGCCGCTTTTTTTCGCGTTGTATCTGTTGATCGCTAAATTTTTGGTTATTTGGGCAAGATATGCTTTGAGACAGTTCGGACGTTGCAGTGGGATCGAACGCCATGTTTTCAGCCATGTGTCATTGACGCACTCTTCCGAATCTTCATGACTGATCAGAATATTGTATGCGATACTGAAACAGTAGCTACCGTATTTTGAAGCGGTCTCCGCAATTGCCCTTTCGTCTCTCTGATCGTAAAGCGCTATAATTTGCCGATCATCCATGTCCACAACTCCTTTCGATTAATCGGTACCTTTCACTACCATAGACAGCAAGTGAGGGATTTTCTAACATTATTTTTATTACTATAGCACACAAATTTGTTTTGGATATGAACAAAAAGGATATCGCCAAGCGATATCCTTTAAATCAGCATTATTTATCATCCTTCGCTTTTACATACCTGTGATTGCAACCGGGGCATGATCGTGACTTAATGCTTGACCTTGATCGGCAGAGCGGTCACGTGCAGGTCGGGATGGTGTTCGTGGTAGCGGTTGATAAAATAGAGGCAGAGGTCAAAGGACACGACCGTCAGGTTAACGCAGTAGATAATGAGCACGTAGCTGAGCTGTCCGCCGACCAGCTTGCCGAGAATGCCCGATACATAACCGATGATGATGGCGAGCATGAAGACAAGGCTCTTCCCCTGCGTCGATCGCGTTTTCAGGCTCTTCCATACCGAGATCGGCCAGGACAGCCCGAAGCAGACAAGCATCACCAATTCAAAAATTTCTTTCATAATAAGTCTCCTGTTTTTGATTTCATTCTATTATACACTTGACAAACGCAAAAGTAAAATATATAATTATTATGATATCAATAAGAATTACTTATGAATTGGAGAGGTCTATGGAACTGCAAAAGCTGCGTTATTTTCACACGGTCGCCAAGTTCGGGCATATGACCCGTGCCGCCGAAGCGATCAGCATCGCACAGCCCGCACTGACGCAGGCGATCAAATCGCTCGAACGAGAGCTCGGTGTGCCCCTCTTTGCGAAAAAGGGGCGGAACATCGTGCTCACCGAATACGGGATCTATCTGCAAAATCGGCTCGATACCCTCCTGCCCGAGCTCGACGGACTGCCGGGTGAGCTCGAACAACTGGGTGCACGGGTCACCAAGACGGTCAAGCTGAACATTTTGGCGGCATCCTCCTTTGTGATCAACACCATCGTCGCCTACAGACGCGAGCATCCCGATGCACGCTTCGATTTCGAGCAGAACACCAAGGATTACGACTGTGATATTCTGATCAGAACCAACGGCTCGGACGAGATCGCACAAAAGCACTATCTCGAGCGCTCGGTGAAGGAGGAGAAAATCTACCTCGCCGTGCCCAGGGATTCGTCCTACGCTACGCTTGATTCGATCGATCTGCGTGCAGTCAAGGACGAGGGCTTCGTGATGCTCTCTTCCTCCCGTCTGTTCGGCATTATCTGCAACAAATTCTGCTCAACCGCAGGCTTTTTCCCCAAAATCCTCTTTGAATCGGATTCGCCCTCTGCCGTGCAGAATATCATCAGTACGGGTGCGGGCGTCGCCTTCTGGCCCGAGTATTCGTGGGGAACAGTCAACAATCACAACGTAGTCCTCCTGCCGATCTCCTACCCCGTTTGTCAGCGCGAGCTGATCATTGAGCGGCATGACCGCCTGCCCGCATCGCAGTACGCCGAGGATTTTTACAACTATTTGGTGGGACAGATTTAAAACAAAAAGAGCCTTCACGGAAGGCTCTTTTTCATTTGATTCCTTTAAACAGCGAGGCAAACCGTGCCTGCAGGCGGATATAATAGAATGTAATCAGCTTGGTGAGCGCAATGTCGAAGACAACGACCGTCACGTTCACCAGCACATAGGTCGCCGCGAGCAACCATCCGCTCTCGACAGGCAGAGAAAAGAGCAGCTTGCTCGCAAGAATGAGCAGTGTCAGCGATAGATTGGCAAAGATCAGCTTCACGACCCACGAAAGTACCCTTCCGAGCCGCTCGGCGAGCGATTTGATGAGCGGATAGAGCCCCGCAAAGAGGGCATATTCGGCAGCGATCAGCTTCTGCGGTACCAGAAGCAGTGCCAGCAGAGCGGTCGCGAGGTAGATGAGCAGTGCTTCCTTGCCGCCCAGCTCGATCATGGCAAGCACGACGAAGAGCGATGCGATCGCCGCCATCGTCAGGTCGATCGTCTGAAAAACACTGCCCAACGTCAGCAGTACGACACCGAGTGCCGTCAGCATGGCGGAAAGTGCGATTTTTCTGGTCTTTCGGGTCGATTCCCGCAAGATGATCCCCTCCTTAGCAGCAACGGATCAGGTCGCCGCCCATACATTCACAGCAGCAATCGGCGCAGACGAGCCCTTGACACATATCGCAAGCCGAGCAGTCCCCGCCGCCCTGTGCGGTACGATAGGGCTGACCGTAGTTGCCGCTTCGCTGCTTGACGGCATTCAGCGCCTGTCGGTATTCCTGATTATTGGGATCCATATAGCAAGCCGCTTCGTAAAAACGCATCGCATCATAGTAAGCGCCCCGCTGAACGAGCGTGCAGCCCTTCAAGAAATTCCATTCAGCATTTCTGCCGCCGTTGGGGATGCTGTCGAGGGTGATGTCCGCCTCCGAGAAGCGGCCTGCATTGACCAGCTGACGCACGCGGCTCAGCTCACTCGCATAATCGCCCGACGAGGTCGAATAGGAGCTTGAGCCCGAAGAGTAGCCCGAGCTCTGCCCGTTTTTCCCTGCGGCGCGCATTTTCTGGATCTCGTCGTACGCCTCGTTGATCTCCTTCATCTTCTCCTGCACGAGGT
>CAYRQA010000084.1:0-7977 GCA_964426285.1 uncultured Lachnospiraceae bacterium
GAAAATAGGCGTAGCAATTCTGACAGCCCTCGCTGCATTTGTGGCAACCGTGCCACGGATTCCAGATTTTATCATTCAGATCCATTTTTCTATTCTCCTTACTTTTGCATTTGGGTCATAATTTCTTGCGTTTCATCGATCCATTCAACCAGCAGGTCGAATTTTTCCTTGCCCAGCTTGTTTTCGATGATTTTAAGGTATTCTCCGAGCTTTTGATCGGTTTCATCAATTAAAGCAAGGGCTTTTTCGGTAGGGATCACATAAAAGCTTCGCTTGTCTTTCAAGGCAAAATCCTTGCAGATATAGCCCTTATTTTCGAGCACCGAAATGTGGGCGGCAATCATCGGCTTGGATACCCCCAACAGCTCGGCGATCATCATCGGCGTGAAGCGCCCCTCCCGTTTGGTAATGATATTCAGCACGCCCATTTCACTCGGTCTGATCGGCAGATCCTTTTTCAGAGCGATATAATTCCTCGAAAATTTCGAAAAGGCGATATTCGCGTTCAAATATTTATCCATACGTCACCTTTCCCATTCAGAGCTTGACAGTTTATCGGTTAATCCGCATTAACCATTATAGTTCATTCGCATTAACTTGTCAATAGATCAGCCCTGTATTTCACAAAAAATTCATATACGGTCACAAAGAAACAGAGCCACCGCGCATTCCGCAATGGCTCTGCTGCATTATAAAAATTACAGGAAAATGTACTTGAGAATAAACAGAACGGCGAGCACGTACATGATCGGATTGATCTTCTTGGCATTGCCGCTGACGAGGTTGATCAGCACGTAGGAGATCACGCCGATCGAAATGCCTTCCGCGATGCTGTAGAAGAGGGGCATTGCGATGATGCAGAGGTAAGCGGGGATCGCCGAAGCGTAGTTCTCGGAATTCAGTTTCAGCTCGGAGATATTGCTGAACATGAGGAAGCCGACGATGATCAGTGCGGGCGCAGTCGCAAATGAGGGGATCGCCGTGAAGATGGGTGCGAAGAGGGTCGAGAGCAGGAAGAGGATGGCGGTCGTAATGGCAGTCAGACCGGTTCTGCCGCCTGCGCCGACACCCGATGCAGATTCGACGAAGGTCGTAGTGGTCGAGGTGCCGAGCACTGCACCTGCGGAGGTAGCGATCGCATCGGACAGCAGTGCGGGTCTGATGCGCGGCAGTTTGCCGTCTTTGTCGAGCATACCCGCCTTGGTGCTGACGCCGATGAGTGTGCCGAGCGTGTCAAACAGGTCAACGAAGAGGAAGGAGAAGATAATGACGATAAAGTTGAAAATGCCTACGCCGTTGAAATCGACGTTGAAGCACTGACCGAAGGTCTTGCCGAGTGCAGTAAAGTCGGTCATCTCAAAGGAAGGAATCAGAGAGGGGAAAAATTTCGTAAAATCGGTAGCTACAGGGACAAGCTCATATACGCCGTTTACGTCGATATAAGCGCCGGGCACATAGAGACCTACCAGCTGACAAATAATGCCCAGTATCCATGTGATCAGAATGCCGATGAGAATCGAGCCCTTGACGCCCTTGACGTAGAGGATCGCGGTCACGATCGTTCCGATGATCGCGAGCAGTGCACCGATGCCCACGGTCGTGAAATTGTCGGTGAAGCTGACGATCGAAACGAGCGTCGAGGGATTGTCCACCGTCAGTCCTGCATTTTGCAGACCGATGAAGGCGATAAAGAGACCGATGCCCACCGAAACGGCGTGCTTGAGCGACATGGGAATACAGTTGAAGATCGCTTCTCTGACCTTGGTCAACGAAAGAATGATGAAAATGATGCCCTCGATAAAGACGGCGAGCAGGGCGACCTGCCATGAATAGCCGAAGCCGAGCACGACTGTGTACGCCAAAAAAGCGTTAAGACCCATGCCTGCGGAAAGTGCGAAGGGATAGTTTGCGAGCAATCCCATGAGTGCCGTGCCGATAAAGGAGGCAAGACAGGTGGCGAGCAGGACGGCGGTGGGATCCATGCCCGCATCGCCGAGGATGCTCGGGTTGACCGCAAGGATGTACGCCATCGTCATGAAGGTCGTAATACCCGCCATGATCTCGGTTTTGACAGTGGTGTTGTTTTCTTTGAGTTTAAACAATTTTTCGAGCATTTTACTCACCTTTCTCTTCATATTCCGCTATATACGGAAGATTTCGATAATACTCGCCGCAGTCAAGCCCGTAGCCTATCACAAAATAGTCGGGGATGGTAAACAGCGATATATCCGCCTTGAAGTCCACGATCCGTCTCTCGGGCTTGTCCAGCAGCGTGACCACTCTCAGCGACAGCGGATTACGTGCCTTCAGCATCTGAACAACGTCGTTCAGCGTTCTGCCCGTGTCGATGATATCCTCGACGATCACAACGTGGTACTTGCTGATATCCTGCTCGAGATCCATCGTGATTTTGACAACACCGGTCGAAACGGTGCCTTGATAGTAGCTCTTGGCGCACATAAAACCGATCTCACAGGGCACTGTGATCGCACGGCAGAGATCTGCCATGAAAACAAACGCGCCCTTCAAAATGCTGACGAGCAGGATGGGGCGTCCGTCGTACGAATCGCTGATCTGCTTGCCTGCTTTTTGGATCGCCGCTTGGATCTCCTCTTCGGTGATAATGATGCGTTTGATCCGTTTATTGAACGCTTCGATGCTTTTTATCTCATTCATTGTCTCGGCTCCCTTTTGCCTGTAATCACTTGTTCACATTGTATCATATATTTTTTAAAATTTCAACCGTTTTGCCGAAATTTGTCAAATATAATCTCGATTTGTACATCGAGTATCTAAAGCAAAGTAAAAGGCAGTCCGATTCGGACTGCCTTCCCTGCTTTCGGTCGACCGACTGTCGCCGCGCTATATCACATAATTGTTGACCGTCTCGGTCTGCATCAGATCGGCGATCGTGATGCCATCGAAGAAATCATTGGTCACTTTATAGAAATCATGCCACATTTTCATGGTTCTGCACCCCGTAAGACAGGTACCGTGCAGACCGTTCTGCTCGATGCAGGAAACGGGTGCCAGATCGCCTTCGGTCAGACGCAGAATTTCCCCGACCTTGTAATCCTCGGGGGCACGGCTGAGCCGATAACCGCCGCCTTTGCCGTGAACGCCTACCACAAGATTGTTTTTCGAAAGCACAGGCAAAATTTGTTCGAGATATTTCAGCGAAAGCGATTGCCGATTTGCAACATCCTTCATGGGAATATATTCGCCGTTGTAATGCTCTGCCAAATCGATCATCACCTGAAGAGCATATCTGCCGCGTGTTGAAACCATCATAGCTTTTCACCATAATCCTTTCTTATTTTTCGGGTTTGATAATGACCTTTCTGTATGTGTCAAAGCGCACCCATTTTTCGAAGAATGCACTCTGATCTCCCTTGGGCGTCTCGGCGTATTCACTCAGGAATGCGCGAACATCCTCTGCGGAGGTCGCTTTGACCTCAAAGCCTCTGCCGTTGACGATCGAAGCGCCATCGTAGGTATATTCATCTGCCGACACGATCGCCGCGATCTTCTTGTTGCGCACCTTGATCGCCACACCGTCGCGCAGGACGATGATATCGAAGCTGTCGGGGTAGCGGTAGCTCTCGCCCGCTGTGGGGATCTCATCGCCGACCGTGTAGGTCGAGCGAACGGGCTGATATTTGAGGACGTTGAGGCTCGAGGTGTCGTAGTAGAACTCCTCGAAGATGTCGCCGCGTGCGGTAAGATCGCCGAACTTGAAAGAAGCCTTCTCGCCCGAGAGGTCACTCTTTTCGCTGAGACTTTCGACGACACCGCAAGCCGAGGTCATGTTGGATACGCGGTCAATGAGGATGAGCTCGCCGAGCGTTTTGTGGTCGGTAAATGCTGCCGCGACGATCGGCTCGGCAAGCAGAAGGTCGCATAGCGCGATGCCGTTTTTCGAAAGTTTTTCGGTTTTCAGATGCTCGCCCGTGTTGACGTCGACCGCATAATCGATGCCCACGAGGATGCCCGAGATCGTCTTGGTGCCCAGCTTGACGTGGTAGTCCTTGCCGACCGTGAGCGGCTCGTCGTCCATCCAGAGGATCGACGCCTTCAACCGTTTATAGGCGGCGACATCAGCATCTTTTGTGAGCACGCAACCCCGCGACACGTCGACCTCGCGGTCGAGCGTGATGGTGACCGGCTGCCCCTTGCAGACGGTCTGCGCTGTCTGATCGGTCACGAGGATCGACTTGACGGTCGCACGCTCATTCGAAGGAAGGGTCACGATCTCGTCGCCGACGCCGACGGTGCCTGCTTCGATCTGTCCCTGGAAGCCACGGAAGGTATGATCGGGGCGGCAGACGCGCTGAACGGGCATATAGAAGCCCTTTTCGGCGTCGTCCGATGCGACGTCGACGTTTTCGAGGTAGCCGAGCAGTGCAGGACCGTCGTACCAGCCGATACGCTCCGATTTGACGGTCACGTTGTCGCCCTCGGTTGCAGAAAGCGGGATGATCTGCACGTTTTCGAGCGCAAGCTCGGCGGTGAGTGCGGCGATCTCGGCATTGATCTCATTGAAGCGTGCCTCGCTGTAGCCGACAAGGTCCATCTTGTTGACCGCGAAGACGAAATGTCGGATGCCCATGAGTTTACAGATGCGCGCGTGGCGTCTGGTCTGCACGAGCACGCCCTGCGATGCGTCAACGAGAATGACCGCGAGATCGGCAAAGGACGCACCGACCGCCATGTTGCGGGTGTACTCCTCGTGACCGGGGGTGTCGGCAACGATGAAGCTGCGGTGGTCGGTGGTGAAGTAACGGTAGGCGACGTCGATGGTGATTCCCTGCTCGCGCTCTGCCATCAGGCCGTCGAGCAGGAGTGAATAGTCGATCTTGCCGTTTCGGCTGCCGACCTTGCTGTCGAGCTCAAGCGCTCTTTCCTGGTCGGCGTAGAGCAGCTTGGAATCGTACAGGATGTGTCCGATGAGCGTCGATTTGCCGTCATCGACGCTGCCGCAGGTGATGAATTTCAGTAAGCCTTTCATATCAGAAGTAACCCTCTCTCTTGCGGCGCTCCATACTGCCTGCCGCTTCGTTGTCGATGACGCGCGAGGTCCGCTCGGAGGAGACCGCGCTCAGCGTTTCTTCGATGATCTCGTCGAGCGTATCTGCCGTCGACTCGATGCCGCCCGTGAGCGGGTAGCAGCCGAGCGTTCTAAAACGCACCGACTTCAGCTGAGGCACTTCGCCCTCTCTGAGGGGGAGCCTCTCGTCATCGACCATGATAAGATTGCCGTCGCGCTCGACTACGGGACGCTCCTTGGCAAAGTAAAGGGGTACGATGTCGATCTTCTCGCGGCGGATATACTGCCAGATGTCCTTCTCGGTCCAGTTGGAGATCGGGAATACGCGAATGCTCTCGCCTTTTTGGATCTTGGTATTGTAGAGCTTCCACATCTCGGGGCGCTGGTTCTTGGGATTCCATGCGTGCGCGGCGTTGCGGAAGGAGAAGATGCGCTCCTTGGCACGCGATTTTTCTTCGTCGCGTCTGCCGCCGCCGAATGCCGCCGTGAAGCCGTATTTGTTCAGCGCCTTTTTGAGCGCCTGTGTCTTCATGATGTCGGTGTACGCCGAACCGTGGTCGAAGGGGTTGATGCCCTGCTCCACTCCCTCCTCATTGATGTACTCGAGGATCTCGATACCGAGCTTTTGAGCAGTACGGTCGCGAAACTCAATCATTTCGCGGAATTTCCATGTGGTATTCACATGAAGGAAGGGAAAGGGCGGCTTTTCGGGATAAAATGCCTTCATCGCCAGATGAAGCATGACCGAGCTGTCCTTGCCGATCGAGTAGAGCATGACAGGCTTCTCGCACTCTGCCGCTACCTCCCTTATGATGTATATCGCTTCTGCTTCCAGCTCGTCAAGATGTGAAAATTCACTCATGTCGGTTACTCCTGTTACTAGTATTTGTTCGATTCGTTCGGATCGACCGTGATCTTGCTGACCTTCCCGTCGGGATGCTCGATGATCCAGTTCAGCAGTCCGTTTTCTCTTTCGGTGTGCAGTTTGCTGCCCAGACCGCCCATGTCCGCGCCGAGATAGAAGCGGATGGCGTAAACGGGACATTCCTTGATACAGGAGGTGCATCCCCAGCAATCCTTTGGGTATTTAACGTATGCTTTCCTGTCCTCGCCTATTTTAATGAGCGTTCCGGGGCATACCTCATGGCATCTGCCGCAGCCGATGCATTTTGCCTTATCAATCGCAATGCTCATAGACCCTCTGCCCCTCTCCTGTCAGCTCGCGCAGGATGATTTGGATTTTGCCGTCTACAAGGCGCGAATTGACGTATTTTCTGAAATTTTGATCATCTTTTTCGGGATAATCGAGGTTTTCGGCAAAACAATGCCAGCGCGTTTCACGGCGTTCACCGAGATGTGCGATTACGCCGAGGCAGACAGTCAGCCGTTCGCGCAGCTCGTAGACGTACATGAGTTCTTGAAAATCGTCGGCGTGCAGCCCTTCCGAAAGGGTGATGAGCTGTTTGATCTTATCCTCAGCAATGTCGAGCTGCTTTTCGTTAAATCGGTAACCCGTCTTGATACCGCCCGCATAGGCGTCCATGACAGTCTGCATCGCTTCTTCGAGCTGTTCTGTCGTGAAGGTCGATCGATCATCGCCCAAAAATCGCTCGATCTCGGCGATATGGGCGCTGATCTCGCCCTCGTTGATCGGATCGGGGGTGTTCTCCCCTATGTACCCGACCGCCGCCTCTGCCGCGATCTCACCCTCGACGAGTGCACCCGTGACGTACTTCTGCGGACAGCCGCCCGCCACGTCGCCTGCGGCATAAAGCCCCCGAATGGTCGTCGCACGGTTCGTATCGACCCAATAACCGCTCGCCGTGTGACCGCCGACGATGTAGGGCTCGGTGCCCTCGATCTCGACGTTATACTGCGAAGGGCGTCTGTCGCTCTCGATCCATTTCAGGGTCTGAGAGGGCGCCATGTTGAGGTAGGCTTTGAGGAGCGATTCCTCCTCTGCCTCGGTGATGCCCTCGGTGCGCAGATAGCAGGGGCCCCTGCCCTCATGGTTTTCGTTGACAGTGCCGTAGACGCGCTCGGAGGTGGTCAGTCCGTATTTGGTCTCATAAACCTCACCGAGCGAATTGATCTGCTTGGCACCAACGCCCTGCGCCAGCGTGCCGGTAGGGGCGATGGTGTCCTTACAGCGCAGTGCGATGAAGCGCATCTCGAAGGTGGTCATCTCTGCACCGTGGCGGATACCCATCGCATACCCCGCACCCGTGTTGAAGGGAGGATACCACATTTTGTGGCGGGAGAAGCCGGGATTGTTGGGCTTATAGAGCCCCGATGCACCGCCCGTGGCGACAATCGTCGCCTTCGCTTCGATGGTGTAGAAGGTGTCGTTTTCGATACCGATACCGAAGGCACCCTTGATGCGGTTATCCTCGACCGCGAAGTCGATGATGTTCACGCGGTTGAGCACCGTCACGTTCGGACACTTTTCGACCGCAGATGCAAGGAGCGGCTTGATGTTCTCGCCGTTGATCTTGAGATTGCGGTTGCCGCGCGCGACATACTTGCCGTTTTCGTCTTTCAGGATGACCAGTCCGAGAGCTTCGAGCCTCGCGGTGACGGCATTGAGCTGTTCGGACATGGTAATGAGCAGATCGTCGCGCACGATGCCGTCGGCATCCTTTTTGGCGTAATCGACGTAGTCCTGCGGTTCTCTGCCTTCTACAATGTAGGCGTTGAGCGCATTCACGCCTGCCGCAAGACAGCCGCTTCGCTTGATGTGCGCCTTTTCGACGATGAGCACCTTTACGTCCGACTGCTCGGAGGCGGTCATCGCCGCAAAACATCCTGCCGTACCGCCGCCGATGATCAGCAGATCGGTTTCCAGTTTTTCGATCTTCATACAGAATGTCCTTTCTCGGACAGATAGTTTTCTACGGAATAAATGCAATTTGCCCCGTCGGAGGCTGCGG
>CAYRQA010000085.1:0-7916 GCA_964426285.1 uncultured Lachnospiraceae bacterium
ATCCTCAACACCCAGCTCCGCCTTAAGGCTCAGGCAAAGTTGAAGAAATAAATGCATTTGGGGCGCTGCCCCAACCCCCGCTCGGAACCTTCTTTCAAGAAGGTTCCGAGACCTCCAAAAACTTTATTAAAGCGCCGCAAATGCTTGCGGCGCTATTTTGTTGGCAAAGCATCATTTCAGAAAGTCATGAGCCAAGGAATGGGGATGGAGGTCCGGAGGAAGGGGAAAAACTTCGACGTTTGAGATGGTTTTTCCCTTCCTCCGGCGAAAACATAAACTCTTTCGGCATTCCGAACGCCTTGTGCCGCTATTTTTACAATATTTTCACTATTTCCTCTTGCCTTTATCACGAAAATGCGCTACAATGAAGGTAATCACCCCGTTTCCGACAACCGACGCCAAAAAGGAGGCGCACGATGAAAGAGAAATTCACCAAAGTCCCCAAGCTTCCCTTCAAGTTCGATGACCTATCCAAAGCCGACACCGTTTGAATCGTATTGCTGACGCTCTTTACTCTCTCGTATGCCGCAATCGCCTTTGATTGGTTCTATTTCGGCTCGCTGACGATCAGCGAATGCTTACCAACCATCGGTTATAGCCTCTGCGACTTCGTGATCCTTCTGCAGTTAGCGATCCTTATGTGACCGTTATTTTCCTTCTGGTCAGATCCTTTGCGCACTGGATGGGCGGGCTTCGCATCCAACTGATCATCTACGGTATCATTGCCTTTTTGTACGTCACGCTGATGATCTTCACCGATTCGGACGGATTGGGATTTGCGATGCTCCTTTTAGTCGCCGTTGCATTTTTCATCATCTTTGCACTGCAACTTGCGATCCTCGGCATTCGCGAATGGGTTCGCAAAAAGATTGGCGACCGCAAAAAGGAGCGCATCTTGGGGTGCGGACTGCTGGGCGCGTCGATCCTCGCGCTCCTGCTGATTTTCCTGATCCTGCCTTCTCATCGACAAGTCGACAAAGCACTCAACGAGGTTTTGCAAAATCCGGGAGCGCTTCATTTGGTCGACAACTATTTGGAGAATGAGACCGTGGCGGCGATCCCCGAGGAGGCTTGGGGCGAGCTGCTCACGACCATCGAGGCAGACACGCCCATCAAAGAAGAGCTCCGTGCTTTCCATGGCGGGATGAGGTTTGCGGTAGCGATTTACACCGCTGAGCAGCCCGACCGCGAGATTCGTATCCTGTGGTATGACCGAGACGACTGCGTTGAGATTCTGTACAAAGGGGCATGGTATTACGCCGACGACAGTGCATTTGAGGCAAAGATAGCCGAATATCTGTCGCCCGAACAAGCCGACTGAGCCGCACTTTACCTCGATTTTACAATTGTAAGATTTTACATTTAACCTTGCCGTGCTATACTGATTTTACATAAAAGGCAAAAAAGGAGCGCCATATGATCTACTTTTTGGAAGATGACAACAGTATCCGCGAAATGGTGGTCTACACGCTCAACAGCTATGGGCTGGAGGCGGTAGGCTATGAGCGTCCGTCGCTCTTTTGGAAGGCGATGGAAAAATCGATCCCCTCGCTGGTCATGCTCGATCTCATGCTTCCCGAGGAGGACGGGCTCACCGTCCTGCACAGACTGCGTTCCGCACCCGAGACCGCTCGTCTGCCCGTGCTCATTCTCACCGCCAAGGGAACCGAATACGACAAGGTGATCGGGCTGGACAGCGGTGCAGACGACTATCTCGTAAAGCCCTTCGGCATCATGGAGCTCGTCTCCCGCATCAAGGCGCTCCTGCGCCGTACGGGAGATGACAGTGCTCGTCAGACCAGTGAATACACCGTCGGTTCGCTCTACGTCAACACTGCCAAGCATATCATTCAGGTCGAGGGCGAGGACGTGTCGCTCACCAACAAGGAATACTCGATGCTCTGCCTCTTTTTGGAGCATCCGGGCATCGTGTTCAATCGTGATCAGCTGCTCAACAAGATCTGGGGCTATTCCTTTGACGGCGAGAGCCGCACGGTCGACGTGCACATCCGCACTCTGCGCACCAAGCTAGGTGTCTGCGGCAATCTGATCGAAACGGTGCGGGGCATCGGCTATAAATTCGGCAGTGAAAAGGGGAATGGCTGAGCTTGATCGGCAAGCCGCGCATGGAGGAGAGTAAATTGACCAAACGAATTTTCCGCTCAATCTTTTCTGTGGCGATGGTGGTACTGCTTGCCAGCATCGCCCTTATCATGAGCGTGTTATACAATTACTTTTCAGATCAACTGGTAATCGAGCTGAAGAGCGAGCTGCGCTATATTGCGCAGGGCTGGGCGCTGAACGGCGAGACCTACCTGACCTCACTCGAGCACACCTCCGACGGCGCGCGTATCACGTGGGTGGCTGAAGACGGAAGGGTGCTCTACGACAGCGTCGCTGATCCCGCCGACATGGAGAATCACGCCGACCGCGAGGAGATCGTCGAGGCACTTGAGCAGGGGGAAGGGCAGTCGAGCCGCTATTCCTCGACGCTCACAAAGAAGACGATCAACGTGGCAAAGCGAATGGAGGACGGCTCGGTTCTGCGCGTCTCCTCCTCGGGCTACGGATTTATCTCCCTGCTCGGAACGCTGCTCGTATCGATCGTGTGGGTACTGCTGATCGTCGTGCTCGTTTCGCTCTTTTTGGCGTATCGGGTATCGAAGCGTGTGACCGAGCCGCTCAATCGGCTCGATCTGACCCATCCCGAGAGTGTCGATACGTATGAAGAGCTCACCCCCATGCTCGAGCGGATGATCTCGCAGAACCGTCGGATTGCCCAGCAAATGGAGGAGCTTCGCCGCCGTCAGGATGAATTTACGGCGATCACCGAGAATATGTCGGAGGGACTGCTCGTGATCGACCGCAATGCGGAGCTGCTCTCCTACAACAACAGCGCCATGCGGCTGCTCGGTGCAGGACAGACGGGCGAGCGCTCGAACGTGCTGACGTTCAACCGCAGTGAGGGCTTTCGCTCGGCGGTCGATGCGGCGCTGAACGGACGGCACAGCGAAGAGCTGATGGAGCACGCGGGCAAGGTCTATCAGGTGATCGCCAACCCCGTGCGCAACGGAGAAGCGCCCGCAGGTGCGGTGCTGATGATGCTCGACATCACCGAGCGTGAGGAGAGGGAAAAGCTGCGCCGCGAATTTACCGCCAACGTCTCGCATGAGCTGAAAACGCCGCTGACCTCGATCTCGGGCTTTGCCGAGATGATCCGACTGGGAATTGCCAAGCCGCAGGACGTCGGTCACTTTGCCGACATGATCTACAGCGAATCACAGCGGCTCATCGGGCTGGTCGGTGACATCATCAAGCTCTCTCAGCTCGACGAGGACACAGTTCCTCAGCAGAACGAGAGCGTCGATCTGGCAGAGTTGACCTACGGCATCGTCGAGCGCCTGAAGCCGAACGCTGATCGGCGGGACATCACGATCGAATGTGCGCTTCCCCCGATCTCGATCATCGGCGTGCGGCAGATCCTAGACGAAATGATCTACAACATCACCGAAAATGCGATCAAATACAACAAAGAGCAGGGTATGATCTACCTCAGCCTGCAAAAAGAGGGCGACAGAGTGCGTCTGACCGTCAAGGACACCGGTATCGGTATCCCCGAAGCCGACCGCGAGCGCGTTTTCGAGCGCTTCTATCGGGTGGACAAGAGTCATTCGAAGGAGATCGGCGGCACGGGTCTGGGGCTCTCGATCGTCAAGCACGGCGCCGCCTTCCACGGTGCGACCGTCGAGCTCCAGAGCACCCTCGGTGAGGGCACCTCGATCTCGATCCTGTTTAAGGGGAATTGAATTTGGTTGTATTCGAGGCAGGAGCTCTGCATCACTTGGCTTCGCCAAGTGGTGCACCCCGCTTAGGGAACTTTTTGAAAAAAGTCCCCTAAGAACCCTCAAAAACTTTAAAAAGCGCCGTAAATACTTGCGGCGCGGATATGCTCAGCGCTCCCAACGAAGGTTTATCAAATTCCTTCATGGGGAGCGCTTTTCTCCTGTAGTCGACAACTGCTCATCAGCGGCAGAGATATGCAAAAGGGACTTCGCTCGGAAGCCCCTTTATTTCGTTCTGTTCGGCTCGCCGTGGAAGTCGCACTTGCAAAGCGTGCTGAAAAAGGCGGGGTAAGCGTCAGCACTGAGTGCCGACAGCGTGCCGATCGCCTCGGCGTACTTCTCCTTGGCGCTGTCATAGAGCATGAAGAAATCGGCGTTGCCGGTCGCGCCCGTGTAAGGGTCTCGCCACATCCGATGCGCAAAATTGGCGGGATCGGAGTAGTAGCGGCTGATCCCCAAAAAGAGGGGGGAGAGATAGGGCAGGCGCAGGGGCTTTTCGAGCGCACGAAAGAACTTTGCCTTCCTGCCCTTGAGGTCGCTGAGCAGATGACAGGCGGTGCGCACTGCGAAGCGTGCATGGGAGACGGTCGCAGGCGAACAGTCGAGCTTGTAGACACATCTGATCGCACGGCTGAGCAGGGCGGCAATACAGCGCTCCTCTTTCTCGGGTAGGTCATAGACGTCGGGCAGCGGCAACTGTGTCGGATCTTTGCCGAATACCCGCTTGACCGTCAGCCCGTTCAGGTCGGCTTCGAGTGCATTGTGCACGCAAAAACACTCGGCAGAGTGCTTGATGCCCGAAAAGGCATAGACGAAGGGGTGGGTCTCGCTGTCGAGGCAGTAATGCCCGAGCAGTCCCGCGGCATAGGCAAGCGCGATCGAACGGTCATCTCCCTTGGCTTTTGCCGCCTGCCGCCAGAGGCAGACGAGCAGCCTGTCGGGAAATTTGGTATGCAGTTCGGTAGACAGCCGCTTTTTGCGCAGGAGGGCAGGCAGGTAGAAGAGGAACATATCGGGACCTTGCATCCCCGTGTAATAGGCGTGCGGATGGCGCGCGACGGCATTTCGCAGTGCTCCGCAGGGCAGATTTGCCTCGCATTCCTTGGCAAAAGCATAGTGCGTCCAGAAGGAAGGCATGAATTCATCTCCTTGGGTGGGGGTTAAATCAGTGCGCCGATCAGGCGGCCGTTGTCGATGCCGACAAAGCGTACGTCGGCGATGACGTTGTGCATAGGTTGGTCTGTCTCGACTGCCACCTCGATCAGCGAGGCGGTGTGACCGATGGCGAACGAGCCGCTATTTTCCTCGAAGAGGACGGAGGCTCTTTTACCGACCTCTGCCGAAAGCAGGCGCTCGGTGCTCTCGGCGCGCACCTTTTCGAGTGCCTGTACACGCGCGCGCTTGACAGGCTCGGGCAATTGGTCGGGCATCCGATCGGCTTCTGTGCCCGGTCGTCTGGAATAGGGGAAAATGTGGAAGGAAAGCAGGTCGAGCGATTCGAGAAATGCCGAGGTGACCGCAAAATCCTCATCGGTCTCGCCTGGGAAGCCGACGATGATATCGGCAGTGAAGCAGGCGTCGGGGCAGTGCGCACGGATATAATCGACGTTGCGGCGTACCATTGCGGTGTTGTAGCGGCGGCGCATGGCGGCGAGCGTCTTGTCACAGCCCGATTGCAGGGAAAGATGGAACTGCGGGGCAAGGTGCTTGATCGCCAGCAGTTTTTCGCTGAATGCGGGGGTCAGCAGGGAGGGTTCGAGTGAGCCCAGCCGAATGCGTTCGAGTCCCTCGATCGCATCGAGCCGACCGAGCAGGGTGATGAGCGGATGCTCGCCCTCAGCGCTCTTGGGGAATTCCTTGCCGTAGGCTGAGATCTCGATGCCTGTGAGCACGACCTCGCGGTAGCCTGCGGCAGTGAGTGCGGCAATCTCGCTGACCGCATCCTCGATCGGCTTCGAGCGGATCGGACCTCTTGCGCTCGGAATGATGCAGTAGGCGCACTTCGATTCACAGCCGTCCTCGATCTTGACGTAGGCACGGGTGCGCTCGCTGTGAGAGATGGTCATTTGCTCAAAGGGAGCGTCGCTCAGTTCCTCGACCTTCACGAACGGCTTGTCTACCGCGGTCAGCTCGCCCGAGAGGAGCGCCAGTGCCGCATCAACCGCCTGTAATTTGGAGGTGTTGCCGCAGATATAGCTGACCCCCTCGATGGCGGCGAGCTTTTTGGCGGCGACCTGGGCGTAACAGCCTGTGAGAATGACGTGGGCGTCGGGATTGAGCTGATGTGCACGGCGGATCATCTGACGCGCCTTGCGTTCGCCCTCGGCAGTCACCGAGCAGGTGTTGATGAGGTAAACGTCGGCGATATCGTGGAAGGGTAGAGCGGTGAGCCCTGCGGCTTCGAGCTTCTCGGTGATCGCCTGCGATTCGTATTGGTTGACCTTGCAGCCGAGTGTGCAGACGGCAAAGGTTGCGTTCATGTGAGTTCTCCTTTATGTAGTATGGTCGGCGAAAGCGGGTTTTACACCCGATCTTCGTTTGTGTGGCTTGATTATTCGATTAAGTGTGTAAATTTTGACAGCATTGAAAATCAGCATCACTCGGCAGGGTGGAAAAACTACTTTCTAAACAGTTCCGAAGTCCTCGTAGGGGAGGGCCTTGGTCCTCCCGTTTTACCGCAGATGCAATCCGTGTCGCGGGAGGAGCAAGCCCCCGATTTGCCGCAGGCAATATCGTCCCTACCGAGTGCAGTGGGTACCGAGGAGTGCGGGTTCCTCCTGTATCTGCTCCCAAACGGCGAGCATTCGCCGTTTACAAAAGTTTTAGAGGGGTCATAGGGGGCTTTTCAAGCGGTTTGCCTCATTTTTATGCTTTTTTTGTGCCCCATCCCAAACGGCAAGTATTCGCCGATTTATAAAAGTTTTAGAGGGGTCATAGGGGAACCTTTTTCAAAAGGTTCCCCTATATTCATTAACCCAATTATGTTTTCCGTATCTTAAAAAGCCTGCGCAGGAAGGGTTTTAAGAATCCCGGCGCTTTTACGGTCACGATCTTCATGCGTGTTTCCTCCCATCGGGGCGGATGCCCTTACTGAAAGTATATGTCGGGCGGCTATTTTTTGTCCCAATCGTGCTTGGTTTTGAGGATATCGTAGAGGGCGCGGTAGCTTTGGTGGCGGCTCTCGGCGATCCTGCCCTCGCGGATGGCTTCGAGCACGCGGCAGCCCTCCTCCTTGGTGTGCGAGCACTTGGTATAGCGGCAGCCGACCAGTGCGCGTTCGATCTCGGGGAAGGTGTAGGGGAGGTCATCCTTGCCGAAGAAGTCGAAGCGGGTGAAATCGAGCATGGTAAAGCCGGGGGTGTCAGCGATGAGCGCGCCGCTCCCGAGCTCGAAGAGGGTCACCTCGCGGGTGGTGTGCTTGCCTCTGCCGATCTTCTCGCTGACCGCACCGGTCGCGAGTGCAAAGCTCGGGAAGAGGGCGTTCATCAGCGTGCTCTTGCCCGCACCCGACGGACCTGCGAAGGCGCAGACCGTGCCCTCGGCGAGTGCCTCGACGTAGGCTTGCAGATCATCGATCCCACTCTGCTCGACCGAATCGGTGATAAATACGCCAAAGCCCGCGAGCCTGTAGATCTGTGCGATCTCGGCTGCCTTTTCGGGCGCAAGCTTCGCCTTGCTGACCACGACCGTCGTCTTGATGCCGTAGAAGGTGGCGATGGCGGTGAGCTTGTCGGCGGTATACAGGTCGGGCTCGGGACGGGTGGAGGGGATGACCGCGAACAGCAGGTCGAGATTGGCGAGCGGGGGACGAATGAGGCTGTTTTTGCGCGCCTCTATGCCCGAAATGGCGGCATTCTCATGCTCGTCGAGCTCCACCGTCACGATATCGCCGACCAGCGGCGTGATCTCCTCCTTGCGGAAGACCCCTCTGGCGCGACAGCTGATTTTGCATTTGTCCTCGGTGGCGATCTCGTACAGCCCGCCTACCGATCTCACGATCCGTCCTCTTTTTTGCATAAAACTCCTCGTATGTGGGGCTCTGCCCCACGCCCCGCCAAGGGCTCTGCCCTTGGA
>CAYRQA010000086.1:0-7876 GCA_964426285.1 uncultured Lachnospiraceae bacterium
GTACATCGCACCGCCCGACCATTCGCCGTTCTTGTTGCGGCGGCGGAAGTAGATGCCGAGCACGTTTTCCGAGTAGTTGGTCATCATGCCGAAGAAGGCGGCGACCCACATCCAGAATACCGCGCCCGGACCGCCGATGACGATGGCGGCGGCGACCCCTGCGATGTTGCCCGTACCTACGGTCGCCGCAAGTGCGGTACAGAGCGCCTGGAACTGGGAGATCGACTTTTTGTCGGTCTTTTTGGTAGAGGCGCTGTTCTTTTTGAAGAGGGAACCGATGGTTTCCTTCCACCAGTGACCGATGTGTGATACCTGGAAGAATTTGGTACAGCAGGTCATCAGGATGCCCGTTCCGATCAGCAGGACCAGACCGGGGACACCCCAGATAAAGCTGTTGAGCGCACCGTTTACCTCGGTGAGCTTTTCAAGAAATGCGTTCATTTTTTCCTCCCGAAAAATAAAAATGATAAAATAAAAACGGTCTGCGCAAACACGCAGACCGCAAAATCAGACCGAAAACATCAAGATAAAGTATGTAACTTTGTCCTTTTGCCTGAGAGATTAAGCGAAAAACGCCTTGCACCTTCGGCACTCAATCGAATGAGCTTCTCCAAAGTTATGTCGGCTTGCAGTCACCATCCGTTTGGGATACCTGAGAGCGTTACTCCTTCGGCGCATATGCTTCTCCTGCAAGCGTCAGCCATAAATAACTATTTTTTGCTATTATACACCTAATTTCGTCTTTTTACAAGCCTTTGTTCAATATTTATTCATTTTTGATTTAAAAACGGCAATGTGAACAAAACAGAATGAATAATTTGTTGATTTTGCGACATTATCCGAGCGACTGCAATCGGCAGGGACATTCCCTGCCGATTGATGCGTTTATTTTTGATTTGTTTTCATCTTTCGCTTCCGAATCAATATCTCGATCAGTCCAAACAACGCGGCGATGCCGATCGCAAGTCCTGCCGCGCTCAGCAGGAATTCGGGATTCCACATGGATTCCCGCGTCCAGTATTGATTTAGCGGTTCAACTATGGCGGACGATCCGTCTAACCCTATCTCGACCGTCTCGGAACCGTAAAACGTGAAAACAGGTGAGTGAAAGCCCGAGAGGCTCATTGCGGGCAGGAGCATCAGGATATTACGGATGCCGGGGAGGATGAGCCCCTTGCGATCTGAACCGGCGCGAATGATGAATACCGCAAAGGCAACGATATTCGCGATCATCAGAGCCAAAATCACATAGCTGAGGATCCACCATATAAGCGGTTCTTCGCCCGTGGGCGTGTCAAACCAAGGGAGCACGACAAACAAGAGCCAGACGAGCAAAGTTGCACCGAGCTGTATAATATTCATTCTGCGAAGCAGAGGGTTGACGGTCTTATCTGCCTTTTCGTAAGGCTGTTCGGTGATCCAAGCGATGTACCGAGCCTTGAATGCGACAAACGCGAGTGCCAGCACCAAAGCGATCGGGATAAAGAAATACAAAAAATAAGTGCTCGCCAACATCACACTTTCCGCATAATCCGAGTTCACTAATGCGAGGGGCAGAGACAAAAGCACTACCGCGACCGAGGCAAAGAAGGCGATATACGAAAGCTTGCCGAGTACGTTGTTGAACTTAGCGACAATGGAAGCATTGGCGCTTTCAAAGAGTTCGTTATCGTTTTGGGTTTCCTTCAGTTTGCTTACTGCGATCGCCATGACAGCAAACGCTGCCACTTCAAAAAGCATCATCACGGCAAAACCGATGATCGGGCGGTAGAATCCGTAAGAAATGCCAAGCATACAGACCGGTCCGACAGCCGCCAGCGCGAGTGCGATCCAGATCATTGTCCGGAAGCGGGAGAGCGAGCGGTTGATCAAGGCTTTGATTTGTTTATCTATTTTCGGCTCACTGCGTATCGGTTCTGTTTGTTTGAAGATACGCTCGCCTTTGAGCAGCTCGTCGCAAGTCACGCCAAAAATCTCTGCAATGGCGGGAATCAGGGCGATGTCCGGTGCACACTCGTCGCGTTCCCAACGGCTGACCGCTTTATTGGAGATATTCAGTTTGTCTGCAAGCTCCTGTTGTGTCATGCCGTTGGCTTTTCTGAGGGCGGCGATAAATCCACCAATCGTTTTCTTTTCCATATAATTCCTCCGTTAAAATGAAATCGGTCAAATGACCTATTGGCAGCACTATTCTACCATGCAGAGATACAAAATTAAAGACCGTAAACAGAGAATTTGTCTCGCAAAACTGGAAAAAAGCATTTAATGAGCTGCTTTTTATCCCCAAGCGTCAGATCCACGGGTCAACGAGTTCATTTTACCACAAGTGAACGTTTTTTTGTCAAGCGCTAACGGCGTGATAACAAAGTAGCTGACAAAATAGGCTGTTGAGTTGATTTTTTGTGTTTTCTATTGCACAACCACTTGAAAACAATCGCTTTATTCGATATAATGAAGGAACAGTACAGAAGAACTACCAAAGGGGCAGACACATGAGCACAAAATGGAATCCGTGGCACGGATGCCGCAAGCTGAGCGAGGGGTGCAGGCATTGCTACGTCTACCGCATGGACGCACGAGGCGAGCGCGACCCGAGCGAGGTGCGCCGCAACAGTTCAACCTTCGCCCTGCCGATCGCCAAGAACCGCCGCGGCGAGTACAAATACCCTTCGGGCACACGCTTCCTCACCTGCTTTACCTCCGACTTCTTTTTGGAGGATGCCGACTGTTGGCGAGGGGAAGCGTGGGAGATGATCCGTGCGAGAAGCGACTGCAGCTTCTTCATCATCACCAAACGCATCGACCGCTTCATGCACTGTATTCCCGACGACTGGGGAGAGGGTTACGACAACGTGACGATCGCCGTCACTGCAGAAAATCAGCAAATGGCGGACTATCGCCTGCCCATCTACTTGAAGCTCCCCATCAAGCGCAAGGCGATCGTCTGCGAGCCGCTCCTCGGTCCGATCGACCTCACGCGCCACCTTACCCCCGCGATCACGTCGGTCTCGGTCGGCGGCGAATCGGGGCAGGATGCACGCATTTGTCACTACGATTGGGTGCTCGAAATCAGAGATCAGTGCGTGAGGGCGAATATCTCCTTCGACTACCACCAAACGGGCGTGAAGCTGATCAAGGGCGGCAAGCTCTACCGTATTCCCAAGGAGCACCAACACGAGCAGGCATTCCGCGCAGGTATTGACTACGATGCGGTTGACGATCGAATTTGCCCTTGACGGGGGAGGGAAAATATGCTATACTACAATCAATTATGCAGTGATCGGAGTGATTTTATGGAAAAAGCCTATATTACCGACCCGTCCGCCAATCTCATCACCATTCGAGACCCCATGATCGTCGTCGTGGGCGACACCTACTATCTGACAGGCACACAGCCCCCCTACTGGGGAGGGGTGAACGACGGTGTGCATCTCTGGTCGTCCAAGGATCTGGTGCATTTTACCGATCACGGGCTCATCCTGCGCCGCGAAGATATGCTCGAGGAGATGTGGTGCCGCGACCGTTTCTGGGCACCCGAGCTCTTTGACGGAGGCAACGGCTGGTTCTACCTGACCTTCAACTGCAAAAACGAGAGCGAGGAGTATAAACACGCCTTCGGTGTCGGGCTTGCGAGGGCACGGGCGATCACGGGACCTTACGAGATCATGACGGTGCGCGAGCCGCTGACCGAGGGCATCGACGGCACCATCTTCCGCGACGACGACGGCGCATTCTACGTCGGTCGAAACGGGCACAAACAGCTCTTCATCCACTCGCTCGACGTTGACAAGGGGGCTGTGACCGATACGCGGCTGGTCTGTGAATCGGGCGAAGAGGGCGAATGGGACTCGATCGGCATCGAAGGGCAGTGCATCGTCAAGCGATGCGGCATCTATTTTCAGTGGTATTCAAGCTGGACCAACGGCTACAATGCGGGGCTGATGACCGCCGAGCACATCTGCGGACCGTGGGTCAAGAGCGAAGCCAACCCCATCCTGCGCGATAACGATATCTGGCATCACTCGGGGCATAACCACAGCTTCCGAGGGCTTGATGGGAAGGACTACATCGTCTTCCACGCAAACAGCGCCTTCCCGGGCGACGAGCAGATCGAGCGGATGTTCATCCGCGAGGTCGAGTACCGTGCCGACGGGACGGTCGAGGTGAAATAAAACAGGATATTGCCCTATTCCGACTGCTTTCGTCACAGATTCCTACGGTCACAATATACAATAAAAAACTCGGAAATCATACAAATTTCTCTGTTCTGCCTCTTTCATTTTGGCGCAAAAATTCGTATAATAATGGCAATTCTTTTTAAACGGAAATAGAAGAAAGGAAGGGAAAACCTATGTTTCAGATCCGATTTATCTGGCAACATCTGAAGGGCAAGCGGCTCGTCTTCCTCACGGGACTGTTCCTCACCCTGCTCACCTCGGCGGTTGTCATCGTCAACCCCTATCTCGAAAAGATACTGGTCGACGACGTCATTAAGGGCGGCAAAACGAGCTGGCTGCTGCCTATTTTGGGCATCATGTGCCTTGTCGTGCTCGTCAAGAGCGGTCTGCATATCCTCAAGGTCGTTTGCATGGAGCAGTCGAGCCAGCATATGATCATGACGCTCCGCCACAGAATCTTCACCAATATGCAGTATCAGGAGCTCCGCTTCTTCGACCGCTTCCGCGCGGGCGATATCATCACCCGCACCACGGGCGACCTCGAGTACCTGCGCCATTTCGTGGCGTGGGTCACCTATAACGCACTCGATATCGTCGTCACCTTTGTGTCGGCGCTCGTCATGCTCCTCTTCGTGAGCTGGGAGCTGACCCTCACTCTGCTCGCGGTGATGCCCTTCATCATCCTCGCGACGGTTATCTACTCCAAGAAGGTAGCCCCCATCTACCGTTCGATTCGCGACAAGCTCTCGATGCTCAACATCAACGCTCGAGAGAACATAGCGGGCAACCGTGTCGTCAAAGCCTTCGCCCGCGAAGCATACGAGATCGAGAAATTTGACCGCAGCTCCAAGGAGTTCAAGGACGAGAACATGAATGCCGCCTACGCATGGCAGAAGGTCGTGCCGGTCATCGACTTCCTTGCGCAGTTCCTTTCCTTCCTGACGATTCTGGTGGGCGGTCTCTTCACCGTCACGGGAAAGATCACCCTCGGTGAGCTCACCCTCTTCACCAGCCTTACCTGGGCGCTCTCCGACCCGATGCGCCGTGTCAGCGGCATCCTCAACGACCTCCAGCGCTTCTGGGCGTCTGCCGCCAAGGTCGTAGAGATCTGTTATGACACCCCCCTCATCTGCGACAGAGACGAGTCGGTACATAAAGAGGAGCGCTTCGACGGCAAGATCGCCTTCAGAAACGTCTCCTTCGGCTATACCAAGGACAAGCCCGTCCTCGACAAGGTCTCCTTCACCATCGACGCAGGCTCGACGGTCGGCATCATCGGTCCGACAGGCTCGGGCAAGACGACCATCGCCTCGCTCGTTGCCCGCTTCTATGATGTCACCGAGGGTGCGATCTTCCTCGACGGCGTAGACCTTCGCTTCCGTACCCTCGAGAGCATCCACAAGACGGTCGCCATCGCCACGCAGGATGTCTTCCTCTTCTCGGACACCATCGCAGGCAATATCTCCTTCTGCAATCCCACCATGGAGATCGAGCAGGTCTACGAATGCGCACAGCTTGCCTGTGCCGATGACTTCATCCGCAAGATGCCCGACGGCTACGAGACGATCGTAGGCGAGCGCGGCGTCGGACTGTCGGGCGGTCAG
Source organism: uncultured Lachnospiraceae bacterium (assembly GCA_964426285.1). Lineage (GTDB taxonomy): Bacteria > Bacillota > Clostridia > Oscillospirales > CAG-272 > CAKSQF01. The sequence goes on from CAYRQA010000086.1 coordinate 5,783, forward strand.
CGCCAGCGCATCGCACTTGCCCGTGCGATCGCCGCCATCCCCTCGGTGCTCATCCTCGACGATACCACCTCTGCGGTCGATATGGAGACCGAAAAGCAGATGCAGTACAACCTCCACAACCTCCCCTTCCACTGCACGACGCTCATCATTGCACAGCGTATTTCGTCGGTCAAGAACGCCGACAAGATCATCGTCCTCGAAGACGGTCACGTCGACGTAGGCACACACGAAGAGCTTGCCGCCCGCAACCGCTACTACCGTGAGGTCTGCGAGCTGCAGGACGAAAAGGACCTGCCTCCCTTCACGGGAAGCGAAAACAAGGGAGGTGAGGCATAATGGCAAAGCGTAACAAGTACGACGTCGACGAAGCGCTCGAGAAAGGCTTTGACTTTTCGAAGCTGAAACGCTCGGTCGTCTACGTAAAGCCCTATGCCAAGCTGATGCTGCTTGCCCTCATCCTTTCGATGGCAGGCTCACTGCTCGGTCTGGCAACCCCCGTACTCCTCCAGAAGGCGATGGACGTAGCCATCCCGAACGGCGACATGAACATGGTCGTTCGGCTTGCATTCATGTCCCTCGGTCTGGTCGTCGCATCGACCATCCTCGGCGCGATCCGCGGCGTCATCATGTCCTACTGCGGTCAGTCGATGATCTACGACATCCGCAAGGACATCTTCGACCATCTGCAGGAGCTCCCCTTCTCCTATTATGACAGCCGTCCGCACGGCAAGATCCTCGTCCGTGTGGTCAACTACGTCAACAACGTCTCCGATTCGCTGACCAATGGTCTCGTCAATGCCATCCTCGAGCTGCTCAACATCTTCTTCATTGCAGGCTATATGTTCTCGATCAACGTCCGCCTGTCGCTGATCATCCTGTCGGGTATGCCCTTCCTGCTGGCATTCGTCTTCCTGCTCAAGAACATTCAGAAGAGAGCCAACTTCGAGTGCAACAACAAACAGTCGAACCTCACCGCTTACACCTGTGAGGCGATCGAAGGTGTCAAGGTCTCGCAGATTTTCCGCCGTCAGGAGGAGAATAAGAAGATCTACCACAATCTGAACGTGACCTTCCAAAAGGCTTGGTACAAGATGGCGTACCTCAACAACGTGATGGGTCCCGTTACCGAGAACCTCAAGCAGTGGGTGCTCTGCCTCGTTTACATCGCAGGCATCCTCTGGATCTCGCCCACGGTAGAGGTCGGTGTGCTCATCGCGATGGCGACCTACGCATCGAAGTTCTGGCAGCCTGTTATCAGCCTTGCCAACATCTACAACAACCTCCTCAAGACCATGTCCTACCTCGAGCGCATCTTCCAGACCATCGACGAGCCTGTTGACATCAGCGACAGCCCCGATGCGAAGGAACTCCCCGATATGCAGGGCAAGGTCGAATTCCAAGACGTGCGCTTTGCCTATGACAAGGGTTACTATGTCCTCAAGGGCATCGATCTGACGGTAGAGAAGGGTCAGCGCATTGCACTGGTCGGTCCGACAGGCTCGGGCAAATCGACCATCGTCAACCTCATCAGCCGCTTCTACAACGTCACCGAGGGCAAGCTGCTCATTGACGGTGTAGATATCAACGATATCACACTCAGTTCGCTCCGTTCGCAGATGGGCATCATGCTGCAGGACAGCTTCATCTTCACGGGCACGATCGCCGACAACATCCGTTACGGCAAGCTCGATGCGACCGATGAAGAGATTCGTGCGGCAGCCAAAGCGGTCTGCGCAGACGAGTTCATCTCCGAGATGGACGAGGGCTACAACACGCCCGTCACCGAGCGCGGCGGTCAGCTTTCGCAGGGACAGCGCCAGCTCATTGCCTTCGCGCGCACGATGGTCTCCGATCCCGCCATCCTCATCCTCGACGAGGCGACCTCCGCCATCGATGCCAAGACCGAAAAGCTCCTCCAGCAGGGCATCGAGAAGCTCATGGAGAACCGCACCTCCTTCGTCATCGCCCACCGTCTTTCGACCATCCGCAGCTGCGATAAGATCCTCTACATCGACGGCGGTGAGATCAAGGAAGCCGGCACCCACGACGAGCTCATGGCGAAAAAAGGCTATTACTATAAGCTCAGCACCGCAC
>CAYRQA010000087.1:0-7808 GCA_964426285.1 uncultured Lachnospiraceae bacterium
TTGGAGTTCCAAGAACCTTTTTCAAAGGGTTCTTGGTGGGGATCCAAGGGGCAAAGCCCCTTGGTTACTCCTCCAAAAGATCAAGCAGGGCGAGTGCCGCGGCGGCTTCGACTACGGGGACGGCACGAGAGACGATGCAGGGATCGTGTCTGCCTTCGATGACGAGCTCCTTGTCGCAGCCCTCGGAGAGAGAGACAGACTGCTGGGCACGAAAGATAGAGGGGGTGGGCTTGAAAGCGGCACGGAAGATGATCGGTGCGGCGTTGGTGATGCCGCCGAGGATGCCGCCCGCATTGTTGGTGCGCACCTTAACGGTGTCGCCGTCCATGTAGTAGCTGTCGTTGTTCTCGGAGCCGCGGAGGGTGGAAGCGGCAAAGCCTGCGCCGAATTCAAGCCCCTTGACGGCAGGAATGCCGAAAACGATCTGCGCGAGCCTGTTCTCGACGCCGTCGAACATCGGAGAGCCGATGCCTGCGGGCATTCCGATGACCGCACATTCGATCACGCCGCCGATGCTGTCGCCCTCTTTGCGGCAGGCTTCGATCAGTTCGAGCATCGCCTTCCCTGCCTCGTCATCGAGCACGGGGAAGCCCGATGCCGTCTTGGTGAGCAGTTCAGGATCGTCGATCAGCGCATCGTAGGGCGTGTCCTTGACGTTGCCGACCGAGTAAATGTGCGCACCGATCGTAATGCCGCGACGGGAAAGAATCTGCTTGCAGATGCCGCCTGCGGCACAGAGGCAGGCAGTCAGGCGTCCCGAAAAATGGCCGCCGCCGCGCACGTCCTGGTAGCCGCCAAAGCGGATCTCCGCCGTGTAGTCGGCGTGACCGGGTCGGGGGCAGTCCTTGAGCTTGGCATAGTCGGACGAGCGGGTGTTGGTGTTGCGGATGACCATCGCGAGCGGTGCACCGCAGGTGATATACTTGCCTTCCTCTTCGAGCACGCCCGAGAGGAACTCAGGCAGGTCGGCTTCCTTGCGGGTGGTGCTGTACGCTCCTTGACCGGGCGCACGGCGGGTCATGAACGCCTGTAACTCGACGGGGTCGATGACCTCGCCCGCAGGCAGACCGTCGATCGATACGCCGATCGACGCAGAATGCGACTGTCCGAAGATCGAAATCTGAATATTTTTACCGAATGTGGATGCCATTTTATCTCTCCTCTGCCGCATTGCCGCCCAGTGCGGTCATGCGGTCATAAAAATCGGGGTAGGATTTGCGCACTGCCTCTGCGCCCGTGAAGGTGAGCGTCCCCTCGGCGCACGATGCCGCGACTGCCGCCGCCATCGCGATGCGGTGATCGTTGAAGGAATCGAGCGTGTCGCAGACGGTCGGTCTGCCCCCGATGACAGTGAGCGTGTTTTCATCTGCCGTCGCTTCGATGCCGAATGCCGCGAGCAGTGCGATCACCGCCGCTACGCGGTCGCTTTCCTTGATGCGCAGGCGCGCGATATTGCGGATGGTAGTCCTGCCTTCGGCATACGCCGCCGCGACCGAGAGGATGGGCACGAGGTCGGGGATATCCGATGCATCGATCTCGATGCCGCGAAGAGGTGCGGCTGTTACGGTGTAGCGGTCGCCGCTTTGCGCCACCTTTGCCCCAAACTGCTCGAGCAGCGGAACGATCGCCTTGTCGCCCTGGAGTGAATCGGCGCGAAGCCCCGTTACGGTAAGCGGTCTGTCGGGATCGCCGATCGCACCTGCGGTCAGCCAGAATGCCGCGTTCGACCAGTCGCCTTCGACAGCGAGCGTTTCGGGGGAATGATAGCGCTCTTCGCCCGTAAATCGCCAGCCGTTCGGCGTTTTTTCGGGGGTGATGCCGAACTGCTTCAGTGCATCGAGGGTGATATCGACGTAGCGGGCGCTCTCGAGCTTGCCCGTGACCACAATCTCGGTCGGCTGACCCAGCAGAGGAAGTGCGGAAAGCAGACCGCTGATAAACTGCGAAGACACCCCGCCGTCGATGGTGAATCTCCCTGCCGACAGCTTTCCGCTCGCGAAAAGGGGCATTTTGCCGTTTTCGCCGAGCTTTGCACCGTGCGCAGTGAGCTCTTCATAGAGCGGAGAGAGCGGACGGCTGGGCAGTCTGCCATGCCCGACGAGTGTCGCGTCCGCATCGAGCGCGCAGACAACGGGAAGCAGGAAACGCAGGGTCGAGCCACTCTCGCCGCAGTCGAGCGTAGTGCCCTTGCGCTTGCCGCCATTGCAAGCGATCGGCGTGACGCGCAGGTTTGCGCCCTCTCGCGTGATGTTCGCGCCGAGTGCATTGAGGCAGGCGACCGTCGCTTCGATGTCCTGATTACTGCCCTCGCAGTAGATCGTGCAGGGGCTATCACCGAGCGCGGCGCAAATGAGCAGTCTGTGCGCCGCTGATTTCGACACCGGCGCGGCAACAGCACCGCTGAGGGGATGGGGTGTGATCTTGATTTGCATGTTTTTTTCTTGGAACCCTTTTTAAAAAAAGGGTTCCAAACCTCCCAAAAACTTTTGATAAGCGAAATTGCTCTGCAATTTCGCGGGGAATTTCTTATATTACCGATGATCTCGTAGGGGAATCTCGCAAACTCGGTAGGGGAGGGCCTTGGTCCTCCCGTTCGAGGGATTCCCGCATATTTCATCGTATCCGCAAACCGATTGCGGCGGGAGGAGCAAGCTCCCCTACCGAGTTTGCGAATTACTTATATAATCTCCTTCAGCAGCGGCAACAGCTCTGCGCAGGGCATCTTATGCAGCACGCAGTGCCCGATCGATTCGGGGAGCACGAGCGAGATGTTGTCGCCCGCACGCTTTTTGTCGGAGAGCGACGCTTCATAGAGCAGTTCTGCTAAGTAGGGGCAGGTGAGGTCAAAGCCGTAGTCATCGAGCAGTGCGATCAGCTCGTCTGCGCACGCCTGTGCGCACAGTCCCATGTGCACCGCCAACTTCACGGCGAGCACCATGCCTTTTGCGACCGCCGAGCCGTGCGAGATCGTGAAATTCGATTCCTTCTCGATGCCGTGACCGAGCGTGTGCCCGAAATTGAGCAATCCGCGCAGTCCGCGGTCAAACTCGTCCTCGTTCACCACGTCCCGCTTGATCTCAACGCAGCGTGCAATCGCCTCGTCGAGCTTTTGACCGTCAGCGTTTTCTCCTTTGTTGATGGGGTCTTTGAGGCGATCAAAGAAGTCGCGGTCGAGGATGACACCATACTTGATAACCTCTGCACAGCCGTCGCGGAAGATGTCATCGGGGAGCGTCTTGAGCGTGTCGGGGTCGCAGATGACCAGCGAGGGCTGCCAGAATGCGCCGACCAGATTCTTGCCCGCAGGGATATCGACCGCCGTTTTGCCGCCGACCGACGAATCGACCGCCGCCAGCAGGGTCGTGGGGATCTGCACGAACTTCACGCCGCGCAGGAAGAGCGCCGCCGCCAGTCCGCACATATCACCGACCACACCGCCGCCCAGTGCGACGAGCGCATCGGTGCGCGTGAGGTGGTTCTCTACCAAAAAATCCAAAAATGCGAAGAGATTTTCGGGATTTTTCGATGCTTCACCGTGGGGGACGGTGAATTTGACGGCATCGTAGCCCGCCTTTTCGAGCGCGGCTACCAGCCTCGCGCCGTAGAGCGCATCAACGGTATCGTCGGTGAGAATACCGAGCCTGCATTTTCCAAGCACGGGCTTAATCAGCTCGCCTGCTCTGTCGAGCGCGCCTCTCTCAATGCGCACCTCATACGGGCGCGAAGTGGTTACGGGTATAATCATGGTTTTCTCCTCGTTTTAGGGTAGAAAATCCTTCGGATTTTCGGGAATTTGTCTCATTGAAAACCTTTTTTAAAAAAAGGTTTTCAATCTTTCCAAAAAAACTTTATATAGACGAAATTGCACTGCAATTTTGCAGGTTTTCCGTTAACTCGGTAGGGGAGGGCCTTGGTCCTCCCGTTCGAGGGATTGCCGCATACTTCTTCATAACCGCAAATCGCTCGCAGTGGGAGAAGCAAGCCCCTCCCCTACGGGTTGGGGGGTGTCAAACTAACTATCCGAGCGCTCTTTGGCGATTTTGCCTTCGCGGAGCAACGTCTCAAGCCGTTCGGCGTCGTTTGCGCGAATGGCTTCGGAATATTCGAGCAGGTGCTTGGCAACCAGTTCGATCTCTTCGGCGAGGAAATCGCCGTTTTCGAGGAAGAGCTCGGTCCACATTTTCTCGTTCAGCCACGCCACACGGGTGAGATCGCGGAAAGAGCCTGCCGAGTAGCCCTTGTGCTGCTGTGCGGAGGGCGACTTGATGTAGGCGTTCGACACGACGTGTGCAAGCTGGGAAGTGTAGGCGATCATGCGGTCGTGATTCTCCGGCGTTGTGACGACGATTCGCCCAAAGCCGAGCGGCTCGAGCAGTTCCTTCATCCGATCGACAGGCTTAGCATCGTCGGGCACGACGATCATCGACGCACCGCTGAACATATTGGCACGCGAGTACTTGTAGCCCGAGAAGTGCGTACCCGCCATCGGGTGACCGCCGATATAAGTAAAGCCGTTCGCTTTTGCGAGCGCAAAGCCTTCCCGGCAGATCTTGCGCTTGATACCGCACGCATCGGTCACGATGCCCTTTTTGTTAAAGTGTGCGGCGTTTTGCTTCATATACTCGATCGAAGCATCGGGATAGAGCGACAGGTGTACGATGTCGCACACAGGTAGCGTCCTCTCGTCAAGCAGACCGTCCGCCACCCCCGTATCGATCGCTTCATCGACCGTCGCACGGGTGCGATTGCAAACGTAGACCTCCCAGCCCGCCTCTTTGTACGCCTTCGCCAACGAGCCCCCAATGAGCCCCAGTCCTACGATTCCAGCTTTCATGATTTTTTTCGCGGAACCTTCTTGAAAGAAGGTTCCGCACCTCCAAGAACTTTATTTAGGCAAAATTGCTGTGCAATTTTGCGGGATATGCTATATTATCATTCTTTTCGCAGCCGCCGAATACTCGGCGGCTTATTAGAAGTTCTTTGCGTCGCTTTCTCGAAAGAAAGCGACTGGATTCCAAGGGCAGAGCCCTTGGCGGGGATCAAAGGGGCAAAGCCCCTTGCGGGGGGTGCACCACTTGGCGAAGCCAAGTGATGCGGCGTCCCTGCATTACAACACTCCCCGAACGGCTTGCACTGCGTTGGCAACGTCCTCGAACTGCGCGGGGGTAAGCGACTGTGCGCCGTCGCAGAGGGCGTTCATGGGATCGTTGTGCACCGCGAGCATCAAACCGTCTGCACCTGCCGCGGTTGCGGCAAGCGCCATCGGCTTCACCAGTCTCGATGCGCCCGTGGCGTGGCCCGGATCGACGATCACGGGCAGGTGCGAGAGCTCTTTGAGCAGCGGCACTGCCGAGAGATCGAGCAGGTTTTTGGTATAAGTATCGTAACTGCGGATGCCGCATTCGCAGAGAATGATGCGCTCGTTGCCCCCTGCCATGATATATTCAGCGCTCATGAGCAGTTCCTTGAGGGTGGCAGACATTCCGCGCTTTAAGATGATCGGCTTATTACAACGCCCGAGCTGCTTCAGGATGTCGTAATTCTGCATATTTCGCGCGCTGACCTGGATCACGTCGACGTCGGCGAACTGATCGAGCGGTTCGATCGACTTCAGTTCGGTCACGACGGGCAGACCGGTCGCCTCTTTCGCCTTGAGGAGCAGCTTGATTCCCTCTTCGCCAAGCCCCTGAAATTCGTAGGGCGAGGTGCGGAGCTTGAAAGCGCCGCCGTACAGGAAGGATGCCCCCGCCTGCTTGACTGCCTTCGCCACTGTGCAGATCTGCTCCTCGCTCTCGACCGAACAAGGACCTGCGATCAGGGCAAAATGACCGCCGCCGATCGACGCATCTGCCCCCGACAGCGAGATCACGCTGTCCTCGGGATGGAATTTGCGGTTGGCGTTCTTGAAGGGTTCGGTGATGCGGGTGACTTGTTCGACGATGTCGAGCCCCGAGAGCAGGTCGATATCCACCTTGGCGGTGTCGCCGATCAGACCGAGTACGGTCTTGAACGCACCCTCGGAAACGTGGACCTGAAGCCCCTGCGAGGTGAGCCATTTAATGAGATTCTCTCTTTGAACGGCGGTCGTGCCGTTTTTCAGTACAGCGATCATAGTGTCTTCCTTCTCTGCACCGTCACGTCGACAGGCACGGTACAATAAAAAATCCGCAGGCGATGCTGCGGAATAGAATATTCGTATCAAAACGAATTCAGGCAGCACAAAAAGCTTTTATTTCACAGCGAAATAAAAGTAATCAAAATAGTATGCAGCCTGAATCATACGTTTCATGTTCGGTTACCAGCTTATTTCCAAAATAACTACGAATATATTACCATAAAACTTGCCGTTTGTCAATGGCTTTGACAAAAAAACGGCGGACAAAGCGGCAAAATCCGCCCTTCCCCGTTCACGGTCGGGGCATCCGATAAATGGAATTTTTTTCAGAACATTTGCAGTCCGTTGTTGATTTGTTAAAAAGTTCGGTGTATAATAGATGCAGAAACAGACGATGATTTTCACGACCGCACAAGGAGGCCTTTTCTTATGTCTGCGTATTCAAACGGAAATAACGTGTATAAGCCCAAATTGACCGGCTTTCTGATCGCCGCCATCGCGCTGGTGCTCTTGGTGATCGCTCTGCTGGTATCCACCATTCTGATCCTCTCGATGAGCGCCCGGAATGCAACTCAGACCACACCGCCCGATGCCACCACGCCGCCCATCGTATCGGGCGACACGACTACATCGACCGTGACGGGCGACGATCCCACACAAACCACCACGACCGTTTCCGAGGACGGTCCGGATGAGCCGATCACCCCCGACGATCCGCCCGTGCCGATCGATCCCAACCGTACGCCGACCAAGGTCACTCCCGATGAGATCACCCTCTCTCTGCCTGCGTCCGGCGTAAACGAGGGCTCTCTGCTTCTGCTCGACGAAACGCATCCCTATGCCAAAGACCCTGCACTCCTGATCTCGCGCACCGATATGGCAAAGCTCTCGGCAGAAAAACTGCTCGAGACATACGGCTTTGAGCGGATCCCGGGCAATACCGGCAACTATTCGATCAAGAACGCCAACCTCTTCGTGAACAGCGAAGCACTCTACTATTTCAACGAGATGCTCGAAGATTACGCCAATGAAAGCGGCAACACCGACGTGCAGATCCGCAACGCCTACTATTGCAGCGGCGATCCCAACGACATCGAATCGGTCGAGCACTCGACCGGCTACTACCTCGATCTGCAGATCTACCGCTCCAACGGTACTTATCCGCTCAACTACGAGACGCTGAAAGCCGATTATTACGACTGGTTCGTGAAAAATTGCTGGAAATACGGCTATCTTCACGTGAGAGACATCGATAACAAGTACTCCTCCTTCCGCTTCGTCGGCGCCGCCCACGCCGCCGCCATGAACAAGTACAGCTTCAACATGACCCAGTACCTCAGCGCCATTTCGGTCTACAGCTATAATACCCGCATGAAGGTCACCGACGGCTTCGGTTGGGAATGGTGGGTCTACTACGTGCGATCAGTCGGCGGCGAAACCTCCGTCCGCGCACTTGGCAACGAGAACAGCTACCGCATCTCGGGCAATAACACCGACGGCTATGTGATCGCCATCAACTCCTCCTGCTTTAGCTGATTTTGTATTGGTTGGGGCTCCGCCCCCCGGTCACTTTCTTGAAAGAAAGTGACACAAAGAACTTTAAACAGCCCGACAAATACTTGTCGGGCTCATTTTTGAAGTGAATTTGTCATCAATCAAGCCCTGCAAGCATTTGCAGGGCTTGATTAAGTTC
>CAYRQA010000088.1:0-7782 GCA_964426285.1 uncultured Lachnospiraceae bacterium
CCTTGGAACCCCGGCAAGAACCTTTTTGAAAAAAGGTTCTTGCATCTCCAAAAACTTTATTTAAGCCCGACGAGTGCTCGTCGGGCAGGATGACACCGTGTTTGTGGGATTATGAGCGGGGATTCATAGTTTTTCAGCTGGTTACCGGTCGCCTTCTTGAAAGAAAGCACGACTGGTCTTCGCCAAGTCGGCAAAGAACTTCATTTAGCCCGGCGAATACTCGTCGGGCAGGATGACACCGTGTTTGTGGGATTGTGAGCGGGGATTCATAGTTTTTCAGCTTTTTTCATAGAATGGGTTGAAAAGAGGTGGAATTTTTGAAAACCAAGCGCACCTTTTCCTCGCTCGACCGATTGAATGCACTTTTGCGCCGCTGGTATCCCCTGCCCGAGGCGTTCATCGGCTATCTCTTCGGCATCCTGACCGCCCTCTGCTCGCTCGATGGTTTAACGGCACTCTACCGTCCGCTTCCCCTCAAAGAGGCGCTCCCCGAGGCACTGACCGCCGAGCTCCCCTTCTGGTTTGCCGCCGCCCTGCTTGCACTCATCCGTCCCGTGGTCGCGGGCGGTCGATTGCTCGTCTTCCTCAAAGCTGCCACCTGCGGCCACGGCGCACTGATGCTTCTCTCGGGCAGCTATCCCTCATTTGACTATTTTCGCTACGTCGCACTCTCCCTGCTGATCACCGCTCTATACCTCTGCCTCATCCGCCAGGCTGCCGACCTCTTCGACAATCGATCGCGGTCCGACCAAGGCATGGCATGGCAGTCTGTCTGCGATTACCTCATTCGCTCGCTTTTCTACTTTGGCAGCGCTCTGCTGCTTCTCCCACTCAAATACTTCACCGGTTTCTGACAGTGCTTTCATCCGAGGTCTGCACCATTTCCTCTGTTCGAAGAACAAATCGGACATACCAAAAACATTCCTGTTTTTTTGAAAGTTTTTGGAGTTTAAGAACCTTTTTTCAAAAAGGTTCTTATTGAATTGAAAATTGAAAGGAAGTCTCCCCGTGAGCAAATACGATGAAAACCGTCCTCGGCTGGACGATCTCGAAGAACAGCCGACCAAAAAGAAGAAAAAATTCAACCTGTTTGACGCCTTTTACACCAATCGCAACGAGACCGATGCCCTCGCCGACAAACACGCCGAGCGCAACTTCATATTTTTCTTCACCCTCCTGAAACGAAACCTCACCAACATTTTATACATCAACCTTGTGACCGTTCTCGCCAATCTGCCCGTTTTTTTGATCCTCTTCGCCTTCAGCGGCAACCTCAACGTCGACGCGACCGCCCCCGCAGGACCGCTCTTTGCACCGATCTACGGTGCGATGCAGATGGGTGCGACCTCGCCCGCTGCTGCCGCCGCCTACGGACTGTACGGCGTGAACACGGTCATCTCCATCTGGACACCCGTATCCTACGTCCTGCTCATTGCGGGCATCCTGCTGACCCTCGTCACCTACGGTCCGAGCATGATCGGCTCAACTTACCTCCTTCGCAACATCGTCAAGGGCGAGCCGCTCTTCATCTTCCAGGATTTCAAATATGCCGCCAAGAAGAACTTCAAGCAGGGGCTCATCCTCGGCATTCTCGATATCCTCTTCATCGGGCTGATCCTCTATGACATCTACTTCTTCTATCTGAATTACGCCTCCACCCTCTTCATGTTCTGCTTCTGGGCAAGCGTCGTGCTTTTGCTGCTCTATTTCTTCATGCGATTCTACATCTATATGTTGGCGCTGACCTTCGACCTCAAGATCACAAAAATCTACAAAAATGCACTCATCTTCACCTTTCTTGGCTTCAAACGCAACATCGTCGCCTTCCTCGGCATCCTGCTGGCGGTCATTCTGAACTATCTTCTGCTCGTTTACTGGCAGCCGATCGGTGTGATCCTGCCCTTTATCTTCACCATCGCCCTCTGCGCCTTCATGGCGAATTATGCCGCATGGCCTGTCGTCAAGAAGCTGATGATCGACCCCTACTACCCCGATTATGACAAGCCCTCGTACGAAACCGAGCCCATCGAGGCTGCTGATTCGGACGAAAACAGCGAAATTTCACCTGAAGAAGGCTGAGATTCGGACGTTCGGCATAAAAAATGTGTACAAAAAGTAAATTTCCGTGCTTCCCCCTTTCTTTTTTGTGCATTTTGTGTTATAAATATAAGAGTTATTGATATGTTCAAAACCAAAGGAGCTATTTTAAAATGAAACGATTCTTTGCTTCCGCCGGCGCACTCGTGCTGGCAACTGCGATGCTGGCATCTTGCAGCGCATACAAATCCCCCGAAAAGTACATTACCGTCCCCGAGCTGTCCTCGATCACGCTAAGTCAGGCTGATCTGAACAAGTCCATGCAGGAACAGATCGACAAGATCCTCGATCGTAGCCGTGAGGCAAACTTCGTGGAGATCGACGAAGCCGCGGCACTCGGTGATCAGGTAAACATCGACTACGAAGGCAAGGCTGCCGATTCGAGCGTGACCATTTCCGCTGATACACTCAAGGGCATGAAGGCAGAAAAGCAGGATCTCGTGCTCGGTTCGGGCTCTATGATCGGTAAATACACCGACAAAGAGGGCAACGTCACCGAAGGCTTTGAGGACCAGATCATCGGCATGAAAGCCGGCGAGACCAAGGACATCACCGTTATCTTCCCCGACAGCTATAAAACCACCGAGCTTCGCGGCGTGAAGGTTGTCTTCACCATCACCGTTCACACCGTATCCCGCCTCACCGTTGATGAAAACTGCCTCGTAAAGGTTGAATACGCATTTGCCGATCCCGATGCGAAGACCGAAGACGATGCGGAGACCGAGGGCGATGCGACCGATGACACAGCTTCCACCCCCGCCGCACAGTCGGAGGATGATACCGCCGACGGCGAAGAGGGCGCAGAGAGCGAAGAGGGCGTGACCGACGATTCGCTTGACGAAGAAGAGGACACAGCCAAGTTTGACAAGCTCTTCAAGGACGGCAACTTCACGGTCGATCTCGCCGCCGAGGAGGATGCCACCAAGCTCTTCAACAAGCTCTTCAAGGTAGACGATTTCCGCGATGACATCACGGGGCTCCATCTGTACGAGGAGGTAGCCGTAAAGGTCACCATTCCCGAAGACGTCGATGACGATTTCAAGGCATATGCAGGCAGAGAGATCACCATCAACCTCACGATCGACAGCGCGACCATTCTCCCCGAATGGAACGACGAGTTCGTGAAGGAATACACCTCCGAAAGCTACACCACCGTTGCTGCTTACGAAGAAGCGCTGATGAAGGACGTCAAGAGCAACGCCGCATACGAAGCCGTTCTGGCAGCCGTCGTTGTCGATGAGTATCCCGAAAGCGAATTTGAGAAGCTTTACAAGCAGTACGTCGATTCCTACCTCGATCAGAAAGTCCAGTCGCTTGCCGGCACGACGCTCGACAAGCTTACCGCCTCCGAGCTGGATGAGCTCATCGACGATACTACCTACAAAAGCATTCGCTCTGCCGCCGCTGCCGATGCACTTGCCAGCGTGAAAGAGCGTCTCGTATGGGAATACCTCTTCGAAGAACTCGATATCACCCTTTCGAACAAAGAGTATGAGGAGAAGCTGAAGGCGAATTACGACGACTACGTGACCAACTATATGTACGCCTACTACAGCTACTACGGCATCATCTTCGCCGATCAGGACGACATGGAAAGCTACTACGGCAAGGCTAACCTCAAGCTGCAGTACAAGTTCAACAAGCTCATGGAAGTCCTCCCCGACAAGCTGACTGTCACCGAGTAATAAACGAATAAATTGAACCGCCCGAGCCTGCGCTCGGGCGGTTTCATTTGATCGCCTATTGATCAGGAAAGATTGAGCTTATTCTTGAGCAGGTGGCGGTTGATGACGACGAGCAGGTATGAGAGCGCCGCGACGAAGATCGCACAGAGCGCCAGCCAGATGATAAGCCCCCACGTTGAATCCCATGCACCTGCGGACATGACCGCACCGATGATCATGACGAAGAAGAGCACGAAACTCGACACGAAATTGAGCACCAGATACATCCCGATGCCCGCGGCACCCTTGTGCTTCTGCGCGATCACGCCGCCGATCGAGAGCGAAAGGAAGATGATGCCGAGATACCAGACGATCCATGTCAGCCCTACCAGCAGGATGACGATGAGCAGCGCCCACGAATCGGGGCTTTTAAAGAACATAGCGAACCCTTTGCCTACGTGTGCAATATAGTCTGCGAGGGTGTATACTTCGTAGAGGTAACTCGTCTCAAGGATCTCGGGAATCGACCACAGGAAGATGATGATCACGTTGACGACGGTCACACCGATCCCTGCCAGCATCCACACAAGTCCGCTGAGCAGCTTCGACCAGATCAGACTGTCCACCTTGACGGGCAGTGTGAAGGTCAGATAGCCCTCGTCGGTGTTGAAGTTCCTGTGATAGCGGTAGGCAAGGATAATGACCGTGCCGTAGAGCGCAGCACCGACAAGCAGTGAGGAAAAACCGCTCAGCATTTCCGCCGCGATCTCGATAATGAAGGGCATCGAGATCGATTCCGAATCAAAGAGGGTGAGCAGCCACCCCATCAGTCCCACCACAAAGGATGCCGCCGCCGATACGCCGTAAATCGGAAGCAGGAGCTTTCTCAGGCTTCGGTTGTCATATTTCATAAGCTTGCGGAACATCTGAACACCTCCTTGAAGTATGCGTCAAGTGTCATGCCCTTCTCCGTGCGGACGTTTTCAACGCTGTCCGCGCAGAGCAGGTTGCCGTTGTTGATAAACACAAAGGAATCGAGCACGTTTTCGATGTCGCTGATCAGATGAGTGGAAATGAGAATGGTGCTCTCGCTTCCGTAGTTTTGCAGGATGGTCTGCAATATGTAGTCGCGTGCGGCAGGGTCAACGCCGCCGATCGGCTCGTCAAGCAGGTAGAGCTTGGCTCTTCTCGCCATGACCATCACAAGCTGGACCTTCTCCTTGGTGCCCTTGGAGAGCGTCTTCATCTTCGCATCAGTTGGTACTTGCAAGAGCTTCAGCATCTCCTCTGCACGGAGACGGTCGAAATCGGCATAGAAATCGCTGAAGAATTCGAGGCATTCGGCAACGCGCATCCCCTGATCGAAGTAGGTTCGCTCGGGCAGGTAGGATACGATCGACTTGGTCTCGGGTCCGACCATCTTGCCGTCTACCAGAATGTTGCCCGAGGTAGGGGTAAGCAGTCCAGCCGCGAGTTTTAACAGCGTGGTCTTGCCGCTTCCGTTCGGACCGAGCAGACCGATGATCTGTCCCTTGGGCAGACCGAGCGAGATCCCGTTCAGCGCCGCTTTACTGCCGTAATGCTTGCTGAGCGCATGGCATTGTAAAATTTCGTCCATAGTTTTCTCCTTACTGAAATGGTTGTGAATAATTTTGTCTACAGGGTCGTGTCTTGCTCGGAAGCATTCGCATCGGCAGGCAGATCAGCATCCTTGCCCCGTCTGCGGAGCAGTGCTTCCGCTTCGTCGCGGTCAAAGCCGAGCTGCTTCATGCGTTCGAGATAGGCATCGGTCGATGCCTGCGCCAGCGCTTGCCGCTGTGCTTCGATCAGTGCGGGATCTTCGGTCACGCATCTGCCCGCCGTGCGGTGGCTGACCAGTATTCCCTGCCGTTCAAGCTCGGCAAGTGCCTTCTGCATCGTGTTGGGGTTGACCGCCGCCTCCATCGCCAGCTCGCGCACCGCAGGAAATCTCGCCCCTGTCGGATATTGCCCGCTGACGACCGCATAGGTCAGCTTTTCGCAGATCTGCAGATAGAGCGCCCTCCGATCGTCAAATTGCCATGCCATTCCATCACTCCTTTCTGGTTATCATGATCCGCTTGTACCATTGCACTAACCATCTAATACAATTATGCACTTCTTCCATCGCTTTGTCAACTGTTTTTCAAAAATATTTTCGAAAAATATTGATTTTTGCAACAAAATTTAGTATAATAAACTCGCAAGCTTTCCTGTGTGATTTCGCATGCGGCTCACAATATGAACAATGTGTTAACATTGCATTTTTTTACTCAAAGTACTTGACAAATTCCTGCAAATGTTGCATAATTATACGTAATCAATGAATAATTATTCGGAGGAATCCAATCATGAAAAAAGAAGATATCAAAAAAGTAGTCCTTGCCTACTCGGGCGGTCTTGATACCTCGATCATCATCCCGTGGCTCAAGGAAAATTACAATAACTGTGAAGTCATCGCTGTTTCCGCCGACGTCGGACAGGGAACCGAGCTCGACGGCCTCGAAGAAAAGGCGATCAAGACCGGCGCTTCCAAGCTCTACGTCCTCGACCTGAAGAAGGAATTCATCGAAGACTTCATCTACCCCACCATGCAGGCAGGCGCCGTATACGAGGGCGATTACCTGCTCGGCACCTCCTTTGCACGTCCCGTTATCGCTCAGCGCATCGTTGAGATCGCAAAGCAGGAAGGCGCTGATGCCATCGCACACGGCTGCACCGGTAAGGGCAACGACCAGGTTCGCTTCGAGCTGACCATCAAGGCGTTCGCACCCGAAATGGCGATCATCGCTCCTTGGCGCGAATGGACCATCAAGTCGCGTGAAGAAGAGATTGAATACGCAGAGGCACACAACATTCCTCTGAAGATCAACCGCGAGACCAACTACTCCAAGGACAAGAACCTGTGGCATCTCTCACACGAGGGTCTCGACCTCGAAGATCCCGCAAACGAGCCTCAGTACAAGAAGCCCGGCTTCCTTGAAATGGGCACCTGCCCCGAGCTCGCGCCCGATGTGCCTACCTACGTGACCCTCACCTTCGAAAAGGGCGTTCCCACCGCTGTGGACGGCGAAAAGCTGGGTGCGGTCGAGCTGATCGAGAAGCTGAACAAGCTCGGCGGTGAAAACGGCATCGGTCTGGCAGATCTGGTTGAAAACCGTCTGGTCGGCATGAAGTCGCGCGGTGTCTACGAGACCCCCGGCGGCACTATCCTCTACCGTGCACACAAGGTGCTCGAAACCATCACCCTCGACCGCGATACTCAGCACTACAAGGAGCTGATCGCGAACAAGTTCGCAGACCTCGTTTACAACGGTCTGTGGTTCACTCCTCTGCGTGAGGCACTCTCGGCATTCGTTACCTCCACTCAGCAGACTGTGACCGGTGAAGTCAAGCTCAAGCTCTACAAGGGCAACATCATCAACGCAGGCGTTACCTCTCCCTACTCCCTCTACAGCGAAGAAGTTGCAACCTTTGACGAAGACAACGTCTACAACCAGGCTGACGCTACCGGCTTCATCAATCTCTTCGGACTTCCCCTCGAAGTCCGCGCCCGCATGGAAGCAAAGAAGAAGTAAGGCTTTGCGGGGCTCTGCCCCGCACCCCGCCAAGGGCTTTGCCCTTGGCACCCGGTCACTTTCTTGAAAGAAAGTGAACTTTTGAAAAGGATTTTTCAATGGTTTCGGGAGCACTTCTTTGTAACTGCAAATTCGATGTTTTAGCGAATTTTATCGGGTTGCAATACTTCTTTTTGACCGAAATCAGTCCTTTTGCGTTCATTTTGCGCGAAAGGACAGTTTTGGGATATTGACCTTTTTTGCGAACACAAAATATTGCGCTCGTTCGGGCGCAAATCTATCACTTTTCCCCAAACGAACGGGGATGCAAAACGTAAAGAAAAATCCCCATAAGTTTTTGAAGTCAAGCAACTTTTTTCAAAAAGTTGCTTGTGGGGTCAAGGGGCAAAGCCCCTTGCGGGGGTTGGGGCAGCGCCCCAAGGGAG
>CAYRQA010000089.1:0-7523 GCA_964426285.1 uncultured Lachnospiraceae bacterium
ATTTCTCTCTTTTTGGTTCTTTTTCTCTCTTTCAAGAAAAGAGAGAAAAAGAACGAGCAAACCTATTTACACAAACTTCCACCCCATCACCGACAAAACAACTCAATCAAAAGCCGCTTTCGGAAGTCACCGAGGCGGCTTTTTTGCAGAACGGCTTCCTCGATCGCACCGATCTGCAAACCGAGTTCGTCGATCTCCTCTGCCAGATAGGCGCTGTGGCGGCAGAGCACCTCCCGACAGCTTTCGAGCGTACGGTAGCGTTCGCGAACAGACTGCGGACGGGGCAGCAGATAGCGGCTGAGGGTCATCAGCTTCTGCCGCCGCTCGGGCGGGTCGGAAAGGTAACAGATGCGGCTCGCGGGTAGCCATATGCCGACTATCTCCCCAGACCACCCGTCGGTCAGGATCAGGTGATCGACAGTCCGCTCGGTGAGCGCATCGGCAAGCAGGCAGAGAAAGTGTGCGCCCACCCCGTAGAGCTCGCGAAGTCCGACGATCTGCACCTCCTCCCCGAAGGGAAATACGCGGGCCCGCTCGCCCTTTGCCGTGATCACCGAAATGGGCAGTCTGATCGCACGACCACTGCCGATCGGCTGCGAAGCGGCGATGCGGTGCGCTTTTTGCGCCAGCGCTTCGCTTTTGTGCAGCGGTGCGACCAGCGCAAGCGATGCGCGCCCGATGCTCGCCGCCGCCCGTCCCGGATGGGCACATTCGCTGATCAGTGCCCCTTCACGCGCACTCAGCTCGGTGAGCTTTTCTCCCTCCTCGTCGGATCGTTCGGCTTCGAGCGGAGACAGGTCGATCAGCTTGCATGCACGCGGCAGGGTGACGGTGACCGCCCCAAGCAGTCCCACGCCCTCGACCCATAGCGCTCTGCGCAGATGCGGCGATGAAGGTGAGCGGCAACTGAAGCAGTCAAGCGAACGGTTGGCGGCTTCGTCGGCGATGGCACTCAGCAACAGATCGACGCATCGCTCTCCCCCGCCCCAGAGGGCGTAGATCGGCATATTCGGCTTGTCGCAAAGCCCCATCGTGCAGATCAGCTCGGGCGTGAGCTGATCGGGCTCAAGAAAACAGGCTTGCTCGCCCGTATGATCGACGGTCGGCAGTAAAAAAGACATAGAATGACCTCATTTCACACTGGATTTGCTGTCATTCTATGTCATTTTACTGTTTTGGTGCGAAAATACGCATCAAAGCGTATTGCCCGCCTCGTATGCCTGCTTCATGAGCGAGCTGTCGGTCGAAAGATCGTCCGAGCCGGTTTTCACGAGCTTGGCATGGAGCACCATATGGCGCGCCCGGAAATCGCCGAGGAACCAATCGTAGGCTTTTTCTGCGCCCTCGTATCGCTGACTTGCTCCCTGCGAGAAGATACCGATCAGCTTGATGCCGGGGTGTACCCGCACACCGTCGGCGATCAGGCAATAGTGGCGGTTCATGTAGGTGATCATCGGACCGCAGACCTGCGAGCAATAGTTGGGCGCAGAGAGCACCAGCGCACCGCATTCGTGCAAATCCTTCCAGTAGGGCAACAGGTCGTCCTCGAGGATGCAGTCGATGTTATTGTTTTTGCAGGCACGGCAAGCCTGACAGCCGCGCAGGTTCATTTCGTTGACGTGGTATTCAACGACCTCGTGCCCTGCGTCCCTTGCACCGCGAAGCACCTCGTTTGCGAGGGTGGCGGAAGCGCCGTCCTTGTGCGGACTTCCGAAAACAGCTACGATCTTCATGGTTTTCTCCTTAAAAATGTGTATTTACGGCAGCTTTTCGCCGCATTTGGGACAGTATTCGTACTTTTCGGCAACGGGATTGCCGCAATAGGGGCAGTATACAGTTTCCTCGTTGGATTTTTGCGTACCGTTATAGTTCACCTTTCCGCTGAAACGCTCGTTAAAGGGATCGGGCTCTTCGTGCTCGTCGGTGATGTCGTACTGAGAGTAGCGGTTCTTGCCGGTGGCATTCTTGAAGTTGTAGACGGTAGTGGCAATGGCGACACCCGTCCAAAGGATGCCGAAGAGCGCCATGATGCCGCTTGCCTGCGCCGCCAGCACTGTCCAGAGCAGACCGAAGCCGATCATAAATATGCCGATGACACCGCTCATGAAGGACGGTCCGCGACCGGGTTTGATGCTTTTCATGTGATTACCTCGTGTTATTTCTTTTTTTAGCTCGACAAGGATTTGTGGGGGCTCCTCTGTTGAAAAGTTCGCATATGGAATAATATAGCGAAAAAACTTTTCTTCTGAGAGAGGGGAGAAGGGACCATCTCAGTCGCTGAAGCTCCCTTCTCCCCTCTCTCATGCTCTCTCCCCTCGTCCTCCTTGGCTTTCGACAACTTAAACCATTAGTTTATCGACATTCTGTGCCCGACAAGTATTTGTCGGGCTTAATAAAGTTCTTTGTGTCGCTTTCTTTCAAGAAAGCGACCGGGGTGCAGGGGAAGAACCCCTGCCGGGGTTTGGGGCAGCGCCCCAAATATATTCAAAAATTATTTTCCTCTGTTCTGCCGTGCGATCTCGAATGCCAAGATTGCCGAAGCGGAGGCGGCGGAGAGGGCGGCGGGGAACTCTCTGCCGTAGTCGATGGAGACGATGGCATCGCACTGCGGGAGGAGCGCCTTGGGGATGCCGCGGCGTTCACCGCCGACGAGGAGGAGCAGGGGGAAGCGCAGATCGCTCTCCCACATACACTTTGAATCGGGCTGATCGGCGGCGACGATCCTGTAGCCGCGGCTGCGAAAACAGGCGACTGCCTCCTCGGGCTCGCACTGATAGAGGTGCATCTGCTCGGAAGCGCCCGCCGATGCACGGCAGACGACGCCTGCGGCGGACATCCAGTTGTGCGGTGTGAGCAGTACGCCCGATACACCCGCCGCATAGAGCGAGCGCAGTGCATAGCCGAAGTTGTAGGGGTCCTCGATGCCGCAGAGCATGACGTAGAAACCGTTTTTCTCAATCGTCGCTCCATCAAGCGAGGGGAGCGTGCGCGGTGTGCAGACGGTGAGCAGACCGCCGTGGCTGCTGCCGACGGCGAGCGCGTCGATCTCGGCACGGTCGACCCCGTCTACAGTGAAGTGATGCTGATAGCTTTTCGCCTTTATGTAGGAGAGGTGACTGCCGAGCGCTTTGACACGCGTCTTGTCAAAGAGTACACGCTCGATGCGCCGCCCGTTCACGCCTGCCTCCATTCCCGCGATCACCGCACGAAAGGAGATTATCCCCTCCATTATATTACTTTCCTGAAACCGTTCTTGTTCTTTCAGCATAATAGATCCTTATCGCATTTGGGGCGCTGCCCCTTGACCCCGCTTAAGGAACTTTTGAAAAAAAGTTCCTTAAGAATCCTCAAAAACTTTTATGAAGCCCGACAAATACTTGTCGGGCAGTTAAGTACAATACTGCCCTGCACGGCAAGAATTTGCCGTGCCTTTCAAAAAGTTTCCGGTGGGGTGTGGGGCAAAGCCCCACATAAATTTAATTCTTATTCAATTTTGACAACAAATAGCCTTCGCGGATGGAGGCGGTGGTGACGACGAGGTCGGTAGCGCCGGCGATATCCATGATGGCGAGGAGAGCGCAGAGCCCTGCGGGGAAGGTGTGGATACGGGTAGGGACTTCTTTGAGGAGCAGCTGCTTGAAGGAGCGATCCATAGAGGTGATCAGTTCGAGCATATGCTTCATATCGGCGTACGATACCTTGTAGGGAAGGGCACTGTTCTGTCCGTAGAAGGCGGCGTGAAGGCGGGCGAGGGTCCTGCCCGTACCGCCGTTTATGTAGATGACCGAGCCGTATTCGGAGAGCCAGGGCTGTCTGATCAGCTTGGAGACGACGTAGGCGCGGATCTTCATGGCTTCTCTGGGGGTAGGGAGGATGTTAGAGACGAACTTGGTGTAGAGAACCAGCGCACCCAGCTTGAGCGAAATGTTGCGTTTGGCTCGTCTGCCTGCAAATCCGACCATCTCGGTAGAGCCGCCGCCCATGTCGATGGCGATGCCGGTCTGGATCTGCTTGTCGAGCGAGGGCAGGAGCGCTTCGAAGGAGAGCCTTGCTTCGCGGTCGCCGCTGATGAGGTCGATCGAGAGCCCCGTGGCGGCTCGGACCGCTTCGATCGCCTCGGCGCTGTTCGATGCGGCGCGCAGGCAGGCGGTCGCGAAGGGATATATTTTGGTGCAGCGGTCGGCTTTGGCGAAGGCATGGAGCTCCTGAACGGCGGATGCAAGGATGCGGATGCCCTCGTCGGACAGCTTGCCGCCCTGCACGTAGGCGATGAGCCCCGCGTTGACGGTCTTGCGTTTGCGCTCGTTAAGACGGCTGCCGTCGTAATCGTAGGTGGTCATTTTGATCGTATTCGAACCGATGTCAATGACAGCGCATCGGAGGGAGGGGTGATTCATGGGTATCTCCTTTTCGAAAAATCGAAATAGCAATCGGCGGCGCCGAACTGCATATACTATACCATCTATTTTAACACTTTTTTCGAGCGTTGTAAACAGGTTTGTCTTGTATTTGCAAATTTTTTCGACAACAATATTCGGAAATCATCCGAACATTCGGAAAGGAAGAGATAATATGCTGCTTGATGCAATCAAAGGAATGATCGCACTCTTTTTGAAGGTCGATGAGGTGTCCTGTTTTCCGCCGCCCCTCCCGTACGAGGAGGAGCAGGAATGCTTTCGCCGTATGCGGGAGGGAGACGAGGGAGCGAGGGAGAAGCTCATCCTGCACAATCTCAGGCTGGTGGCGCATATCGTGAAAAAATATTACGTCACGAGCCGTTCGCAGGAGGATCTGATCTCAATCGGTACCATCGGGCTGATCAAGGCGGTCGATTCTTTCGACAGTACCAACGGCGCACGCTTTGCCACCTATGCGGGACGATGCCTGCAAAATGAGATCCTCATGTATTTCAGGGCACAGAAGAAGACCCAGTGCGAGGTGTCGCTCAACGAGCCGATCGACATTGACAAGGACGGCAACCCGCTTACCTATATCGATATCATCAGCACGGACGATACCATTGCCGACGACATATATGTAAAAGTTTCCTCTTCACAGGCGAAAAAATTCATCCAAACGGGGCTCGACCCGCGCGAGCGGCAGATCATCATCCTGCGCTACGGGCTCTCGGGCAGCGCACCGCTTGCACAGCGGGAGATCGCCGATCGGATCGGCATTTCGCGCTCCTACGTCTCGCGCATCGAGAAAGCGGCGCTGCAGAAGATCTGCGCCTACCTGACCGAGCATCCCAGCCTGAGCACGTGAGCGACTACGGGCGCATACTTGACGAGCACTCTGCATAAAATAGCAAAAAACGCACAAGGAGCGATCAGTTTTGGAAAAAATGACGCAAATGACCATTTGGAGGCGGGCGGCCGATCTGCCGACGATCCGCACAGAATGCTCGAAGGATTTTATTTTGCCCGATTCATATCCCGACATACGCAAAATTCTCTATACCGAGGGGACGCTCTGCCCCGAGCGCAGTTACATTGACAATGCACGCTTTGTGAGTGGCGGTACGCTGGTCTGCAAGGTACTTTTCTCGGATGAAAACGACGAACTGCACAGTGTCTCCTTCACACTCGAATACAGCGCGGCGGCTCCCTGCGGGGAGGAGAGCGGCGAAGCGATGGTCAGTGCCGAGGAGAGCCTTTCGGGGGTGAGCACCCGTGCGCTCAATCCGAGAAAGCTGGGCATCAAGGGCAAGATCGATATCATCCCCCGCATCTGCTACGAATGCGATGCAGGACCGCAGATCGCGGGCGAAATTGACGAGGCATCGATCGAAAAGCGCATAAAAGTGCTCCCGTATTGGCAGATCTGTAGGGTCAGCGAGCGTTCGCTGGAAGCAAGCGAAGATCTGACCCTGCCGAGCGACGCCTCCCTGCAGGAGATTATCTACAGCCACCTGCGCATGGGCACGCCCTACTGTGAGGCGCTCACGGGCAGCATCCGTTTCACAGGCGAGGCGGCGCTCGAACTGCTCTACCGCACGACAGACGGCGCACTTCGCTTTGTTGAACTTCCCATCCCCTTTCACAGCAGCATCGATGCCGCGGTCATGCCCGATGCGCTTTGTATGGTGAAGCTCATCCCCGAGGCGCTGACCTGTCTGCCTGCTGAGGACGCGACCGGTGAGGTGCATGGCATCGAGCTCGACTTCTCCTATTCGGTGATCGCATGGATCGCCATGCCCGCCGAGTGCGCTGCGGTGACAGACTGTTATTCGATCGCTGTCGCGACGACAGCGCGGGAGGGCAGGGTGACGCTGGTCGATCAGCTTCGCAAGAGTGCAAAGCAACAGCGCAGGATGCTGTCTGCACCTTCGGAGGGACTGAAAAAGTGCATGATGAGCTTTGCGAAGGTTTCGATCGATTCGCGGGAGCGGAGCGAGGGCAAGCTGATCCTGCACTGCATTGCAGAGGTGACGGTCTTGGGGAGCGATGAGCAGGGTGCACCCAAGACGCTGACGATGACCGAGGCATTTCCGTGGGAGATCGAGGAGATCGAGGATGCCTGCGTGTTCCTGAATGCGACTGCCGATCCGATTGCCGAAGCGGAGGAAGTGAAGGTGACGCTCACGGTAAATGCCGAGCTGATGGGCTGGCGAAACAGCGAGGCGAGCTACGTGACGGCGCTCGAGAGAGCAGACGAGCAGGAGAAAAAGAAGCGGAGCGGGATGACGCTCTGCTATCCGCTCCCGGGAGAGGGCATCTGGGAGATCGCCAAGCGCTACCGTCTGCCGCAGAGTGTCCTGCTCGCCGCCAATACGGTCGGAGAGGGCGCACTGCCGCAGGTGTTGCTCATTCCGGGTGAGCGCAAGGCGGTCTTCTCGAAGATGATCTGAGCGCCTCGGCAGGCTTACAAGCTTAGGAGGAACTTCTTGAAAGAAGTTCCTCCTAAGAACCTCCTCAAGAACTTATTTAAGCCGTGCAAACGATTGCATGGATCGGGTTGAAGACAAATGATCTATCAAAAGAGGGGGTGTTGAATTGCTCAATGAACTATCGCTAATCTTGTGGGGACAGGCGTCCTCGACTGTCCGCTACAAGTGATTTGTACTTCACAAGAAACAGCGTTTGGCTCGACATTTTGATTAGCACCTACAAACGGACAGTCGAGGACGCCTGTCCCTACAATTGATATTGCTTGTTTTGCCAATTGAGATGTGCATGATTTGACTTTATCAGCGGTTTGATCGATGCAACTACTTGCACGGCTCATTAGCTCGATAAAGCAATGATTCCCACACCCAAGCCTCTCTCGGAAGGCGCTTTTTCTTAAAGTTTTTGGGGAGGTTTGGAACCCCTTTTTGCAAAAAGGGATTCCAATGAGATCAATTCGAAAATCCGAAGGATTTTCTACGTAAAAAAACAAAAACAACCCTGAAATTTCATCGCATAATCTCAGCCCGAGCCACGCACATTAGGAAGGCGGCGGAGCGGGCTTGGCTTCTGCCGAACAGAGCGGAGTAAAAAGGATTCTTTCGAATGAATTTAACCATATTAATGAAAGAACCC
>CAYRQA010000090.1:0-7468 GCA_964426285.1 uncultured Lachnospiraceae bacterium
AAGCCTTCTGAAAAAATATTTTAGTTTTTTCTGCTTTTACTCTTGACTTTTGCGATGTTTGAGCGATTTGATGTAGTATGCGTTGTTATTTCCGGTCACAGCCTCGAACTGCCAGATCGCAGTAGCGGCATCGCCGTAGGCAGTTACGAACGTTACTACGCCGTCTCTGTTAGCGGGATCAAATCCTGCAGCTCCGACAAGCACGAGATTAGCCGTATTATATTGCGCGCCGATTAGACCGGGCTTTTGAACACCTTGGTCAGTGATGTCGTTCACAACCCTGTCCGAGGTCAGTATTGCAGGATCACCGGCACCGCCATTATCGACACCCGCGATAACGTAATCCTTCCCTGCGAGACCGGTCACACCGACCACGTTAGAGTTCGCCGTAACCTGTACCACCGCGAAGACAGAGAAGCCGGGGGTCTCGAAGGTGACCTCGGCCTTCGCCGGCGTCATCGTTTCGAGCGCCGCGCCCTCAAGGGCTACGGGGTTGCTGTCGTTCGCGTCATAGTGCAGGACTGCCAGCTCGGAAGGATCATTCACGACCGCCTCGCTGAAACGCATCGAAACCTGTGCGCAGTCGTCTACGGGAATGTACTCGCCGTCTGCCGTGTAGAAGCTGATGTCGTAGAGGCTGATGTTCGCTACGTTGCCGTTGACGGCATTCTCTGCACGCTTGGTCAGATCGTCGTAGCTTGCGTGATTCGACTTGATCGGCGTTACCTCTACCACTGCGTTGCGGGGAACGACCGTTCCTTCGGGCAGCATGATCGTTACCTCGATGCCGTCGTCGGTAAAGGTGTACGTGGGCGGCTGTGCGGGCAGTGTCGCAAAGCCGAGGATGGTTTTGTCATCGGGCGAGTAGGTCACGTTTTGAACCTTATCGTCCGAGTTGCCTTCAATGGTCGTGATCTCGGTGACCTTCTTGTTTTCATCCTTTTTCAGCTCTGCGACGATGCCGACGTGATCGGCTTTGCCGTCGCCCGTCTTGTCAAAGAAGATCAGGTCTCCGCGGACGGGAGTGTATTCATCGGAAGTGAAGAAGCGGTCGACGGGCTGATCGGATGCCTGCGTGTCTCCAGACGCTTCGTTCATCTCACTCTCGGTTGCGTCGAGTACGTCGATCCATTCCTGCGGATCGGTGCCTGTGGGCATATCCTTTATGCGCGCAATGTTCAGACAGTAGGAAACGAACATCGCAGCCCAGTCACCGTAGGGATCGCCGAACCACTCGCCGTAGCGGGTGTAGCCTTTAGGGGTCATGCCGTCATCTGCGATGACGTAGTTTCTGGGACTTTCGCTGTAGCCGAGCTGGCTGTTCGCGATCGAGAGAAGGTCGTCTCTCCAAATGCCGGTCAATTTTGCATCCGCAAAGAGCGTTTCCCATGCGTTATCGTCGGTCGGGTCGGTATCCAGTGTGGAAACGATCATATCGTCAGACTCAACGATCGTTTCTCCGGGAATTTCGTCGTTCGCCGGGCGATTGTACGCAAGCGAAGGAAGGATCCATGCGTAAGTTATGCAGAAAACGATGAGACAGGCGATCGTACTCAGAAATTTCTGACGCACGCGCCAGCGATTGCGTTTGGTCGTTTGCTTAACTGCATCGTATAGCTTTTTCGGCACTCATGTCCCTCCTTTCAATACGTAATAAACAATTCGCCTGTGCGGTTTAATCTACCGCGCCTATCCTTTCAAAGGGCCAGACACGGAAAAGTATCTTCCCCACGATCTGCTCCTGGGCCACACAACCCACGGTGCTGTTTCGTGAGTCGATCGAGGTGGCTCTGTTGTCACCCATGACGAAGATCTTGCCGTCGGGCACCTGATAGGGATACTCGAGATCGGTATCGCCGAGCGCCTTTTCGATCAGATAAGGCTCTTCAAGCACCTCATCGTTGACCGTGACCGTTCCGTCTTCGTCTATGCTCACCCAATCTCCCTGGGTCGCAATGACCCGTTTGACCAGGACGCTGTTATTGTAATAAAATGCTACGATATCGCCCTGCTTCAGATTGGAGGTCTTCACCGATACCACGATGTCTCCGTTATCGAGCGTAGGGTTCATCGTTTTGCCGTAGATCTGAAAGACCGGCAAAATCAGAGTTGCGATCAGTACGGCGATCGCCGCTACCGTGATGAGCGTGTAGACCGTGCTCTTGAGCAGCGTTTGGTAACGGCTCTTGTATCGCACGCGGTCATATTCCGCTTCGAGCTGTGCCACGGAAGGTCTGTCGAGGATATCAAGCTCTTTCTTTTTCATAAGGATCAATCCACCGCCGAGGGTTCGGAAGATGTCTCCGCCCCATCCCGACCGTCCGAATCAGCCATATCGACTTCTTGCTCGGTCTCGTCATCGGCTTGCGCCGTCTCATCAGAAGAGGCTTTGACCTTCCTCTCGGCTTCCTCGAGCATGCGTGCGCATTTTTCGCGGGTCTCGATCTCCATTTGTGTGCAGCGCTCGCTTCTTACACGCATATTCTCAATGTACTGCTCGCAGGCATTCTGCGCTGCCTCGAATACGCCGTTGAGCTGCAGTGCAGCCTCGGCGATCGATCCCGCTTTCTCAAGCGAAACAATCCGATCCGCCAAGCGTTGCTGCGTCTCGACGAGCTCGATGCGAAGCTGTTCATTTTCCTTGCTCAGCGCGATCATCATGTCCAGCAGATCGGCGCGGCTCAGCCGCCTCAGCTCTCGATCAGTCATAGCAACGCCCCTCTCGAATACAAAGTACGCTTTGATTTGCCCGCAAATCTTTGTCCAGCGAGTCGTTCAACGCGTTTAACTATATATAATATATCACATTGAACCCAAATAATCAACCCCGAAATGTGCAATCCGACAAAAAGCAACAAAAATATGAACACAATTTACAATTTGTTAATATTTTTGTTTGCGGTCAGGCGCCGATCGCAGGGTTAACAATCGACCGCAATGAAACGTACCGACTTTACAAAAATCCGTGTTTTTTGTACGCAATCATAGAATTTCTTATTAATTTCGGTTTTGAGGAGTATTTCTCGCTGATTACCGAAACATTTTAACACAAAGGACGAAAAAAAGCAAGTATTTTTCGCATTGTTCACACTTTGTTTGCATTTGTTTTCGCCTCCTACGTAACACTTGTACCAATACAAACTTAATGCAAGTTTGTATTTTGTAACATCTGACAAGGCGCAAGATTGACCTATCAACCTTTTCATTGAACAAACGTCAAATTATTCACCAAAACCGCACTGTCCAAGCACATATATCACGGCAGCGCGAGAAAAATAATTGAAAAGCCAAAGAACCGGTGAGCAAATCGTTCAAATCGGCGAAAAAATTTCGACGGCCGTGCGTTTGAGCGATCCGATGCCAAAAACTGCCGCTTATATCGCGCTCAAAGCCGTTCATACTATGACCAGAGAAGGACGGCAAAGCGAGGTGCCGATCGAATTTTCGAAACGATCGGTCGATCCGATCGCAGTGAAAATCCGATGAAAACGATCAAACCGATATCAGCGATCTCGGTCAGATCTGCACTCGGCAAAATGCTTCTGCAGATCTTCTCGGACACACAAAAACAATGATGTGAAAAAGAACAGGAGATAAAATCATGGAATCTAACAACAGAATCGTCGTACCCGAAGCTGAAAGCGCAATGGAGCAGTTCAAACAGCAGGCAGCGAGCGAAGTCGGTGTCACCCTCAACAAGGGCTACAACGGCGACCTCACCTCTCGTCAGGCAGGCTCTATCGGCGGTCAGATGGTTAAGAAAATGATCGAGAAGTACGAAAACGACCTGAAGGGCACCAACTAAATCGGTTCCCCTCATCTTTATCAATATCATGATAGTAAATCGAGGACGGCAGTTGCCGTCCTCGGTTTTTTTGCGATCAAATCAACTTTTTCCATTGCAATTTGAGGCGCAATGTGCTACAATGAGGTATATTACTTCGCTTAACAGAAGGGATTTACATGAAAAAGCATCTGTTCCGCCACCGTTCAAACCGACCGCTTCTCTCGATTGCCGCACTCATTCTGCTCATCAGCATTTGCGTTTCCTGCGCTTCATCGAATTTACCCCTGCCGACCGATACCCAACCGCTCCCTGCCACGACCACCGCAACTACTCCTTCCCCTTCTGCCACAACGACCACGGCAACCGATGGTCAGACGACCGCACCTGTGACCACCGCACCCGTGACGACCGAACCGCCCGAATCGGATCAAGCGCTTCAAATGCTCCAAGCGGTCATGGCAGCCACGCCGCGCGATGCTTCCTACCTATCGGTTTACGACCTCACCGCCGACCGCATGCTCTACACGACCGGCGAAACGCAAACGGTCTATCCCGCATCGACGACCAAGCTGATCACCATCCTCTACGCTCTGACCGTCGTCAACGAGGACGATATTTTCACGGTGGGCAACGAGATCGAAATCGCTCCCTACGATTCCTCCAAGGCGTGGATCGCCGTCGATCAGCAATTCACGGTGCGCGATCTGGTTGCCGCCATGCTCCTGCCCTCGGGCAACGATGCTGCATATACGTTGGCAGTCGGCTGCGGGCGCAAGATTGCAGAGGACAACAGCCTTTCGGCAAAGGAGGTACTCGCCGTCTTCATGGACGGCATGAACGATTTTGCCGCTAAGCAAGGACTGACGGGCAGTCATTTCGTCACGCCCGACGGCTATCACGATCCCGATCACTACACTACGCTCGCCGACATGGCAAAGGTCGCCCGCCTGGCATATGCCGATCCGCTGATGACAGAGATCATGGCGATGCCCTCTTACACTGCTCAGCCGCTCAATTTCGGCAAGGCGCTGACCTGGCAGAACACCAATTTTCTCTTATCCGAAGAGAGCCAATACTACTACCCCGACGCGACCGGCATGAAGACCGGCTACCATTCGGATGCGGGCGCTTGCCTGATCGCAACCGCCGAGCGTGACGGCCGCACCCTGCTCGTCCTGCTCTTCAAGGGCAGCGACCGCAATGCGCGCTTCTCCGAAGCCAAGAGCGTGCTCGAGCTCTGCTTCTCGATTCTGGAAGCGTGAAGCGCTTTATAATATAGGACAGAAAAACCGATAGACTTTTGAAAAGTCTATCGGTTTTTGATGTGTTGATACAAGCCATCTCCCTCACATTGCCGTATACTGTGCCGAACGGTAGATCGTCGGGGTGCAGTTTTTCACCTTTTTGAAGACGCGGTTGTAGTAGGAGACCGACGAAAAGCCGACGTCGAGTGAAATATCGAGAATACTGCGCGAGCTGCCCCTCAGCAGCTCCTCCGATTTGCTGACACGGAGAAAATTCAGATATTCGGTGAAGCTGTGCCCCGTTCCTTTACGGAAAAGGCGGCAAAAATAGGCGGGATTGAGTCCGAGCACGCCGCTGACATCGTCAAGCGACAGATCTTGCTTAAAGTAATTGGCATTCATATATTCGAGCGCCGGGATAAGCTTGCGCACCGACTGGTCATCGGGCAACTCGGCAGTGCTCGACAGGCAGCATTCCCTTTCGAGCACACCGAGAATGTAGTACACGCTTGACAAAACAAAATGAACGCATCCTTTTTCCGCACTCCTCGACTGCCGATGGGCTTGGGCGATCATGCGCGCGCATTCGGCATCTTCGATAATACTGATCGGCAGACTGCTCTTCTGAAGGAGACTGTACAGATATGCAGTCGCGCTTTTGCGCATGGCAGACCCGTAAAAGAGCGGTTCCACGCCGACCTGCAGGAGGATATATTCGCTTTCTTCAGGGGTCTTGGTCCAGTGTGGGATCCTCGAATTGATGAAAATAATCTGCCCTGCACACGCGGTGACCGACCGCTCGTCTATGACACAGGTTACCGATCCCTCGGTGACGTAGATGAGCTCGATCTCATCGTGAAAGTGTACGTCACAGATCATATCCGACTTGGACAGACGGGCTCTTGATACGTTGATCGGCAGTTCGGGCAGAACGTTCGGCACGATCTCGTTGCGCATGGTGGCTCACTTCCCTTCATAAAAGTCAAAAAAATACAATCAATCGTAAATATATGCGTAGCGCTGCGACTTCGCTATGCGGTATAATGATTATACAGGTTTTGAATAAAAAAGTCAATATTCACCAAATAAATTATTCAAAGGAGATTTTATTATGGCAGAAAAAACAACTACCAGCCTTGACGCGTTCAAGGAAAACCACACCGTTGAAACCATCGACACCAACAAAAAATTGAAAGTCGGTATCATCGGCACGGGATGGATCGCAGGCTCTCACATGGCTGAATACGTGAAGATGCCCGACGTCGAGCTCGTTGCCGCAGCCGACCTCGTACCCGGCAAGGCAAAGGACTTCATGGAAAAGTGGGGCTATCCCGACGCTCGCTGCTACCTGAGCGCGCACGAGATGCTCGAAGCAGAGCCCGATCTCGACGCTGTTTCGATCTGCACCTACAATATGCAGCACGCGCCCTGTGCCATCGATGCACTCGAGCACGGTGTCAACGTCCTGCTTGAAAAGCCCTTCACCGTAACCACCGAGGAAGCTCTCGAGGTTATGCGCGCCGAGAAGAAGAGCGGCAAGATCCTCTCGATCGGCTTCCAGCCACGCTTCAACCCCAATATGCAGATGCTCAAGAAGATCGTGCAGTCGGGCGAGCTGGGTAAGATCTACTACGTTCAGACCGGCGGCGGTCGTCGTCGCGGCATCCCCACGCCCTTCGGTACCACCTTCATCGAAAAGGACACCGCAGGCATCGGCGCTATGGCTGATATCGGCTGCTACTCGCTCGACATGGTGCTCAACGCACTCGGCTATCCGAAGCCTCTGACCGTTACCGGCTACAAGTCCGACCACTTCGGCAAGAATCCCGAGTACTGGACCGGTGAAAACAAGCCCGCAGAATA
This sequence comes from uncultured Lachnospiraceae bacterium, assembly GCA_964426285.1. Lineage (GTDB taxonomy): Bacteria > Bacillota > Clostridia > Oscillospirales > CAG-272 > CAKSQF01. Next base: position 6,895 of record CAYRQA010000090.1, read on the forward strand.
CGCTGACCTCTTCGGCGTTGACGACTTCGCGGCAGGCTTCATCCGTCTCGAGGGCGACATCATGCTCGACTTCCGTATCTCCTGGGCTATGAACATGGATACCTCGGGCGATACCCTCATCCTCGGCACTAAGGGCGGTCTGCGCATCCCCTCCACCGAGTGCTGGAACGGTTCGATCGGCGGTCCTATGAAGATTTACCGCACCCTCCCCAACTCCAACACCACCGTTGAATGGGAAGTGCCCATGCTGAGAAATACCAAGGAAGGCGAATTCTACCACAAGATCCGCTCCTTCCTGAATGCGATCAAGGACGGCGGCGTTGCACCCGTTTCCTCCGCGGAAATCATCTACAACCAGGCAATCATCGACGGTATCGTGAAGTCCTCTAACTGCGGTCACGAGATCAAAATCGAGATTCCCGAGGTGTAAGGGGACGCGCTTAATCGCAGTTCGTCTAAACGCCCTCGCTGTGTGAGGTTTTAGGTAGCAATTCCTCCCTTTGGTCAGAATTGCATCGGGGGGGGGGGGGGGGGGGGCCAAAAAAAAACACAAAAGAAAAAAACAACACAAAAC
>CAYRQA010000091.1:0-7406 GCA_964426285.1 uncultured Lachnospiraceae bacterium
CCGTGGTCAACGTGACCCATGACACAGACGACGGGCGCGCGCTCAACGAGCTCTTCCTCGGTGTCCTCGTGGTCGTCAAAGAGCTTCTCCTCGATGGTGACCACCACTTCACGCGAAATGTTCGCACCAAGCTCGGTTGCAACGTATTCTGCGGTATCGTAATCGACGACCTGGTTGACGCTTGCCATGACACCGAGCATCATCAGACGCTTGATGACCTCTGCGGCAGTGACCTTCAGACGGGATGCGAGCTCGCCGACGGTGATCTCGTCGCCGACGGTGATGCTGATAGGCTGTTTGACGATCTTGGGGGCGTCCTTCTTTTTACCGAAGTTGTTCTTGTTATTTCTGAAATCGTTCTTGCCGCGCTGCTGATTGTTATTCTGCTTTTTGAGCTTCTGACGATTGTTATTGTTGTCATCGCGGCTCTTGGCATTGTCGCCTGCCAGACGGTCGAGTTTTTCGTCGTATTTGGAAAGGTCAACGCTCGACGAACGCGTGTCGATGACACGCGTGCCTGCCTTGCTGCCCGTATAGCTCGAGACAGACGAATCGGTCGAGGTAGTGACGCCCGTCTCTACCTTCACGTTGCGCTGGAGCTGCTGTGCAGAGCGATCCTTGGGCTTGTTGTCCTTGTTCTTCTTGTCGTTTTTGGGCGCAGAGGGCTGCTCGAGCGGTCTTGCAAAGCGGTCGACAGGCTTTTTCTGCTCCTCTTTTGCTCGCTTTTCGGCGATCTTCTGCTGTTTTTCACGGAGCTCCTGCTCTTTTGCCTTATTGGGTGCAGGCTTCGCTTCAGCCTTGGGCTCAGCCTTGACTTCGGGCTTCTGAGCGGGCTTTTCAGTCTGCTCGGCAGGCTGTGCAGGCTTTGCCGCCGACTGAGCTTCAGCCTTGGCAGGCTTTGCCGCCGATGCGGTCAGTCTGACGATCGAAGGATCTGCGATGACCGTCTTTTTGTCCATATAGCCGTTCAGATCGACGATCTGGTTCTGCGTGGTATAATAGTTCATCAGAATGCTGTATTCCTCGGCGGTCAGCACCGTGGAATGGGTCTTGCCCGCATATCCGTTCTTTTCGAGCAGCTCGATGATGTCCTTATTTTTCAGCTTCAAATCCTTTGCAAGATTGCTGATTCTGTACTTGCCGTTCTCTATCATTTATTGCACCTCCCGCGGATCGGATGTACCCGCCTCGTTCGTTGTTTCATTGGTTGTGATCAGCTTTATGATCGCCTTTGCAAAATTCGCGTCAGTCAGCGCCAGCGCCACCGCTTCCGATTGACCGAGCGCTCTGCCGAGCAGCTCTTTGGTGTGTTCGGTCAGCTTATAGAGCGGAATCCCGTGCGTCGCGCAGGCATCGGTGATGCGCTTAGCGGCATTTGCCGCCGCATCGGACGCAAGCAGTGCTATCTTCGCCTTCTCGGATCGGATGCAGTCGGTCGCACCCTTCGTGCCGACCGACACCTTCCCTGCCCGCTTGGCAAGTCCGAGCATACCTAGTAGCTTATCCATTCGCCGAGATCTCTCCTTCCAGACGGTCGTAGATCTCCTCGGGGATCTCGCATTCAAGTGCGCGTCCGAAGCGTCCCGCCTTGCGCGCCTTTTTGAAGCAGGCGGCATTTTTGCAGACGTATGCTCCCCTGCCCGATCGCTTACCGTGAAAATCGAGGACAACCTCACCCTCGGGCGTTCGCACCACTCGGATGAGGGTGTTCTTCGCGAAGGATTGCATACAGCCGAGGCATCGCCTTTCGGGCTGTTTTCTGACTTTTGATTGAGTTGCGTTTGTCAAAGGCGTCACCCCCGTTTAGTTGGTCTTGATATCGATCTTATAGCCGGTCAGCCGTGCCGCGAGACGGGCATTCTGACCCACCTTGCCGATGGCAAGCGAAAGCTGATCGCTGTCTACGAGCACGCGGCAGCTGCGGTCGCCGTCCAGGATGACCTCACGGACGGTCGCGGGAGAGAGTGCCGCCGCGATGAATTCCTCGGGCTTCTCACTGTACTTGATCACGTCGATCTTCTCGCCGCCCAGTTCCTTGATGATCGCAGAGATACGCATACCGCGGTTACCGATGCAGGTGCCTACCGGATCGACGCTCTCGTCTCTCGAATAGACTGCCATCTTGGTTCTCGAGCCCGCTTCACGGGAGATCGCCTTGACGATAACGGTGCCGTCCTGCATTTCGGGCACGTCGAGCTCGAACAGACGTCTGACAAAGCCGGGATGGGTTCTCGAAAGGGTGACCAGCGGTCCTTTCATCTCGCCGCGTCTGACCTCTGTGATGATGACCTTTACGTGGTCGCCCACCGCGAAGGTCTCACCGGGGATGGTCTCGCTTTTGAGCAGCGTAGCGTTTCCGTTGGGGGTCTCTACGTAGATGTTGCCGTTTTCGGGATCGATACGGCTGACGACGACGGTAATGATCTCCTCACGCTTGCTGTCGTAGGCACGTGCGGCATTCTCACGCTTTGCCTCGCGGCTGCCCTGGATAATGACCTGCTTGCCGTTCTGTGCGCTGAGGCGTCTGAACTTCTTAGGGTCGATCTCGATATCGATGACATCGCCGAGCACAGCTCTGCGGCTATGCTTCTTGGCATCCTCGGGCGAGATCTGGGTGATCGGATCCTCTACGATCTCGACCACTTCCTTCTGCTGATAGACCTTCACGGTCATCTTGACAGGATCGATGACCACTTTAACGTTGCTGTTGCCGCCGCAGTCGCGCTTATATGCACTGATCAGCGCTGCCTCTACCTTCTGCAGCATATATTCCTTGGAAATGCCGTCTTCCTTTTCAAGCTGTTCGAGTGCGCTGAAAAATTCGGTGTTCATAGTTCATTTTTCCTTTCGTATTTTCTCGTCCTTGTTAAAATTCAAAGAGCACGTTGGCTTTTGCAATGGCGCTTCTCGGCACGGTCACCGTCTGACCGTTCGATTCAATCGTGACCTCGCTGCAGTCCTCATTGACCGACATGAGACCGATCAGCTGTTTGCTGCCGCCGAACGGCTTGTAAAGCTTGAGCACGACTTTTTCACCCGCGCAGGCAGCATAATGCTCGGGCAGGCGGATCGTCCGCTCGAGCCCGGGGGAGGAGACCTGCAAATAGTAGGCTTCCTCGATCGGGTCAGCCTCGTCGAGGATCGGGTCGATCGCATGATGCACCCGCTCACAGCAGTCGAGGTCAACGCCCTCTTCTCTGTCGATGGTGACGCGCAGATACCAGTCGGCACCCTCCTTCACATACTCGACGTCCCAGATCGTGCAGCCATTCTCCCGAACGGTCGGCTCGATGAGCGCCCATACACGCTCGGCAGTATTGCCGGTTGATTTTGCCATACAACACACTCCTTAAACCTTAACACAAAAACAGAAGAGCGTTTGCACGCTCTTCCTTTCCTTTACCATCTTACAGGTATATTATAGCACATCTTTTGAAAAATGCAAGGGGTTTTCACGATTTTTTTGAATTTTTTCTGCGATTTTGGGGTATGTGAGGGGTGAGATGAGGGGAAATGCGCGGTGGAATTGCCCTGACTTACATTTCCCTTTGTAGGGAACCGTTTGGGCGGACAGGCGAGGACGCCTGTCCCTACGAAGTCTTATGCGGAAACGGCATCCCTCACACGATCTCCACTTCACACCCGATCGGGAAATGATCGGACAGATAGCGCCCGTCCTTTTGCCCATCCCACACCTTCACCGAGCGGCACTTACAGCCCCTTCCGAAGACGTAGTCGATTTTTTTATCGCTCTTCTGCCTGCCGAAATCGTGGAAGGAGTGAGCGACCGTCTCGGTGAAATCGATCAGTCCGCTCGCCTTTGCCGCAGAGATGCAGTCCTCGCTCGGATAGGCGTTCATGTCGCCGCAGAGGATCGCGGGCGCATCGTAGGCACGGTCGTCGGCTGCGATCTTCTTCAGCACACTGTTCATGCCGAGCGTGCGCGCCTTTTCGCTGATGTGATCAAGGTGGGTGTTATAGATCCGCACGAGCCGACTGCTTCCCTTCAAGTGAAGCAGTGCGGTCATACAAATACGCGGACAAGCTGACTGCTCCTTGTAGCGGCTGCCGGGGGTGTATGGGGTGGGTGACAGCCAGAACTGATCGAGCGAAAAGAGCTCGAACTTATCCTTGCGAAAGGCGATCGGATTCGCCTCGTCGGACAGATCACGCCCTCTCCCGCAACCCACTACCGTGTAGCTGTACAGATTTGCCTTCAGCCACGCGAGTATCCTCGGCGTAGCTTCCTGAAAGCAGATCACGTCGGGTTTCTCTTGATTGAGCGTATCAAGGATAAAGGGCGCACGGTTGAAAAAATAGTTTTCCCCGTCGGAGCGCGTATCCATCCGCAAATTAAAGGTCACGATCGTCAGCTTGGTTTTCATTCGCAAAACTCCTTATTTGAGCTTTTACAGATCCTTCAGTCTGTGGCGACCCATCACGTCGTCGTATTCGGTAATCCCTTTTGCCAGCTCCTCAAACTGCTTGGCGAACTTTTCGCTGTTGCAATAGCTGACCAGATAGGTAAACTGATCCTTATCAGTCGCGGTCGTATACGCCTTGTCGATGAGATCAAATTTCTGAACCACGAAATAGCAGAAATCATTCTCGACCAGTCTCACCTCGCCGACTTCCATCTCGAGTGCCGCCTCGGTCACCTCTGCGGTATGGAGCGTGTACTCGTCTGCGGTGATATAGAAGCCGTTGGGGTATTTGTCCACATTCTGGAACTCTCCCATATACTGCTTGTAGTAGTCGTCGATCGACGCACCGCCCTTGACTTTCTCAAAGACCTCGTTTGCAGTCGCAGTCACCTCGGCTTTTTCCTCTTCGGTCAGCTCCTCGTAGGTGTAATAGCCCGACGAATCGGTGATGCGGTTGCCATCCTCATCGTATGCAAAGCGAACCGCCTTGAAGAACATGACGTACTTCACGCGCGAGTAATAATTATGATAGTATTCATCCAGCTCATCGGCGGTGGCGGTAAATTTGCCGCTCGTCGAATAGAGGTAGCTGTAAAGCTGTGAATAGCGTGCCTCGAAGGTGTAGACCTCCTCAAGCCCCTTGACATCCATGCCGTAGGCTTCCTTAAGGTAGTCGTTATAGGCACTTCTCGAGCCGTAATACTCGATCTGAGCGTCGAGATCGCTTCGGATCTGCTCCTTGGCTTCATCCGACAGGGTCAGTCCGTATTCGTCAAAGAGCGACTGCGCCACGAGATAGTAGCGGATGCGGTTCTTGATCACGCCGCTGATATAGTCCTCGTTGGTGCCGCCTGCGGCATTCTCCGAGGTCCAAAAGAGCTCGGTGTCCTCGACGTCGGTATAGTTGGTAACATAGTCGTTCTTCCACTGCTTCATCCAGTAGCGGTACATCCCTTCGGTCACCTTGTAGCCGTTGTACTCCATCGCCTTCTCGGTACTGCCCGACGAGCAGCCGACGAAGAGTGTGAGCAGGGTCACCGCAAGAAGCAGCCATGCGGTGGCTTTTTTGATCGTTTTCATATTCTTTTCCTCTGTTTTGGGTTTTATGCTTCCATTTTAACAAAATCGGCTCAGGATTTCAAGTCATCTTTTGCGGTCAGTTGTAAATATTCTTTGAGCAATGCCGCGATCGAATCGAGCTGAGGCTCTCTCAGCCCCTTGACCGAGGCACAGGGCGCCTTGCCGGGCACGAGCTGTACCTTGTATCCTCGCCGTCCGAGCTCTACCCAGGGCATCGGTTGGAATTTTTCGGGATAAAGGAAGAAGGTGCCGTTTTTGAGCTCGATCTTGGTCATGCCCGCATCCGAGCCCCTTGCTCTGAGCAGCGAGATCTTGAGCAAGCTCGAAACAGGCTTCGGGGTCTCGCCGTAACGGTCGAGCAGCTCGTCTGTGATATCGTACAAGTCGCCCTCATTGCGGATGAGCGAGATCTTCTTGTACGCCTCAATGCGCTGGTTGGCGCTTCGGATATAGCTTTCGGGAATGTAGGCATCAATGCCAACCGTTACGGTGCATTCGATGCGCTCGACCACCTTTTCGCCCCTTTCCTCCAAAATCGCTTCATTGAGCAACTTCATATAGAGGTCATAGCCAATGCCCGAGATATGCCCGTGCTGTTCGGCACCGAGCAGGTTGCCCGCACCGCGGATCTCGAGGTCGCGCATGGCGATCTTGAAGCCCGCACCGAACTCAGTGAAGTCGCGGATGGCGTCGAGGCGCTTTGCCGATACCTCGGTAAGCACCTTCCCTGCGGGATAGGTGAAGTAGGCGTAGGCACGCCGCGACGAACGCCCGACGCGTCCTCTGAGCTGATGGAGCTGAGAAAGTCCCATCGAATCGGCATCCTCGATGATGAGCGTATTGGCGTTGGCTACGTCTACGCCCGTTTCGATTATCGTCGTGCAGACGAGGATGTCGGTCTCGCCCGTCATCATGCGGTACCAGATGTCGGAGAGCTCCTCCTTGTCCATCTGTCCGTTGCCGACGTCGATACGGGCATCAGGCAGGTCAGCCTGCAGCCTGGATGCGATGCGCATCATCTTCTCGATGTGGTTGCAGAGGTAGAATACCTGACCGCCGCGGCGAAGCTCCTTGCGGATGGCTTCGAGGATAATGGCGTGATCGTATTCGGTGACGTAGGTCTGCACGGGCTGACGCTCGCCCGGCGCTTCCTCAAGCACCGACATATCGCGGATGCCGCTGAGCGCCATGTTGAGCGTACGCGGAATGGGGGTCGCGGTGAGGGTGATGACGTCGACGTTCTCGGTCATCTGCTTGAGCTTCTCTTTCTGTGCCACGCCGAAGCGCTGTTCCTCGTCGACGATGACCAGTCCGAGATCGCGGAACTTGATGTCCTTCGAGAGGATGCGGTGCGTGCCGACGATGATATCGATTTCCCCTCGCTCGAGCTTGCGGAGGGTGAGCGCCTGCTGCTTCGAATTGCGGAAGCGCGAGAGCATATCTGCGTTCACGGGAAAGCCGCGCATACGCGAGAGGATGGTCTGATAGTGCTGGAGCGCGAGAATGGTGGTCGGCACGAGAATGGCGACCTGCTTGCCTGCCGCAACTGCCTTGAATGCGGCACGCAGTGCGACCTCGGTCTTGCCGTAGCCGACGTCGCCGCAGAGCAGTCGATCCATCGGGACGGACGATTCCATGTCCTTTTTGATCTCGGCGATGGCATCGAGCTGTCCCTGCGTTTCGTCGTACTCAAACGTATCGGCAAACTCACGCTCCATACGGTCTTCCTTCGGGAAGGCATAGCCCTTCTTGCGGGCACGGGCGGCGTAGAGCTGGACAAGCTCCTTCGCCATCTCCTTGGTCGCCGCTTTCGCCTTGGCTTTGACCTTGCCCCACTCTGCCCCCCCCATTCGGCTGATGCGAACCGAACTGTTGTCGCCGCCGCTGCCGATGTATTTCGAG
>CAYRQA010000092.1:0-7381 GCA_964426285.1 uncultured Lachnospiraceae bacterium
ATACACGAATGTTTCAAAAAAAGCAAGAGGAATTTTAAAATTTATACGATTGTTAGTAGAAATTTTGCGCTCGGATTTGTGCAATGTCAACAATTACACAATTGCGTTTCAGCAATTAGAAAGGACGGCGAGTATTTGCCGTCCTTCGAGTGTTGAGACGATCAATTGCCGAATCGAGAGGAGGGCGAAACCATCCGGGGCGCCGAAGTTTTCCCACTTCGCCTCAGCGAAGTGATCTCCTCATCGAGCTCTCCTCCCACTTCCTTGGCTCTCGGCGTTCTAAATATCACTTTATCATCAAACCGAAGGACGGCGAGCATTCGCCGTCCTTTAGAAAGTTCTTTGAAGAGGGTTTAAGGGAGAAACTTTCTTTCGAGAAAGTTTCTCCCTTACGAAATTATTCATTCATCTCTGCAGTGCAGCGCCGATGACGGTGCCGAACTGAGCTTTATCGGGGATGATGAAGCACACCTCAAAGAGCCTGTTGAGCGCCTCGAATATCTCCTTTGCCTGGGGCAGACGGGTCAGGTTGCCGGTGAGAACGATGTTGCTGATGCCTTTGCCGCGAGCGGCAAAGAGCGCGAGCATACCGATTGTCTCGCAGACCATGTTGATGATGCCGAGCGCAAGGTCGCTCTTGGATGCGATGTCGCTCACCTTGCCGAAGTTGGATGCGGTAAGATCGGCAGCAAGCCCGGGGTGAACGTCCCGCTTGGTGATATCGCTGACCCGCAGGTCGATGTTGCCCAGCTCTCCCTCCGCGGCAAGCACGATGATATGGTCGAAATCCTTCATGCCGAGCAGCTTTTCGGAAAGCCCCAACAGGGTGCCGCCGCCGATGCCCGTGCCGCCGAGATAATCATAGCTGCCGTCCGCCTTGGCATGAACGAGCGCCGTGCCCGTGCCCATGCTGACCACAATGGCTTCATCGAGCCCCGACAGCCACAGTCCACCCCTGCCCACGCAATCGAATTCCGAGCATTTCACGCAGGGGATCTGATAGATCGGACCGTTGATGAAGGTCGAGCCCACACCCGTGACCATGATTTTCTCAATGGCGTCGAGCGGAAGATTATTTTCGGTAGTAAATCTGCCCAGCGCACCGTAGATCGAGGTGATCTGGTCGTTGGCGCGCACGAACATAGGCTCAATGAGCACTCCGTTCGCGTCAAAGCCGACGATCTTGGTCGTGCTTCCGCCAACGTCTATTCCAACTACTGTTTTCATAGTTCAAAATCCTTTTCATGAGGTTTATTGGATTATTATAACATAAAATGGAAAAAAAATCAATAGGATAGTGGAGATTCGTCCGAGCGCCGACAAACTCACGATGCAAACGTGCAAATGTCGTCAAATCATCCAAAATTACCCCTTGACAAATGCGCAAAAATAGGCTACAATAGAAACAAGGAGATCGGCAACGCCGAGTACTCTTAATAATCCCGTATTTATTACCGGAGGATATCATGGAAAAAGACGAAAAGATCATCGAAGATTCGGAAAACACCGAAGAGGTCGAGGTTTACACACTGGTTGACGAAGAAGGCACTGAAAGCCAGTTTGAAGTGATCGGCAAGCACGAGCTGAACGGCGTGCTCTACTTTGCACTGATTCCCGTTGAGGAAGAGAGCGACGAATACGTCATTCTGAAGCTTGCAAAGGACGACGAGGGCGAAGAATGCCTGATGTCGGTCGATGACGATGAGGAATTTGAGAAGATCGCCGATATTTTCGACGACGAGCTCTTCGACGAAGTCGATTACGACGAAGAGTAAAAATTTCCTCGTAAGCATTCACTGTGATGGGTCATACTATGACCACAGCCAATGCGTGCTGTAAGAAATGAAAATCCTGCCCTGTGCGTGATAGTCTGCAAATAAACCTACAAATTGATATTGGAGCCCGAAATAATAGCTTCTGCTGCCGAGTTAGCAGACCTCCTTGGCCGTTCCTGCTTATGTCACGAACTGCCAAGATGTTGGGAGCACAGAAACAGCGGATAGGGCACCGCCTTGCACTTATGCAGGGTTATATTTTAGGCTACACGGCAGGATGGGACTTCAAAAAACCGGAAACGTAAGTTTCCGGTTTTTTGAATTTGCGGGGCACCGCCCCCGCACCCCGCCAAGGGCTCCGCCCTTGGATTCCGCCAGAAACTTCTTGAAAGAAGTTTCTGGACTTCAAGAACTTTTATTAAGGGCAACGAGTACTCGTCGCCCCGATGCTGTCACGCTTGCCCCTCTCTTTTGCGCAAATACTTCTGTCTGGTCGCCTCACCGCCGCGAAAGTGGCGCTCGGCTTTGTTTTGCTCGAGCAGTGCCTTGATCTCGGCGTAGAGGGCAGCATTGCGCATCTCGAGCGAGGTGGTGACATCCTTATGTACGGTCGATTTGCTGATGCCGAAGTGCTTGGCGGTACCGCGGACGGTCGCGTGATGCTCGAGCATATACTCTGCCAGCTTCTCGCAGCGTTCATCACTGTTTTCTGTCATGTTGTCACCTCCCGCCTCGCTATCAGTATATGTCCGAGCAGACGAAAAATGATTTTTTTAGAAATAATTTCGGAAAACACTTGACAAACTTCGTCGGGTATGATACAATATACTCCGTTGAGCACAACGCCCTCAAAAGCCTCGCAAATGCCCTCAATATACGGAGAGATGGCTGAGCTGGTCGAAGGCGCACGACTGGAAATCGTGTAGGCGTTGATAGCGTCTCAAGGGTTCGAATCCCTTTCTCTCCGCCATGAAAAACCCGACTTGCGAATGCAAGTCGGGTTTTTCAGTGAAGCGCGCCTTCGGCGCACGAAGAGGGCTTCGCCCAATGAAGTCGCTACGCTAATGAAGCGTGACTTCGTCACATTAAGGAGCGCTGCGCTTCATAAATTCGCGAAGCGAATTTGCTTCATGCGAGCCTTCGGCTCGCGCTTCATATCGACGAAGTCGATGCTTCATTGATTGACAACTCAGGTGTTCTATGATATAACAAATCCAAACATTATTTAGGCAAAACGCATGGCTCAATAAAACACATAATTACAAGTGAACCACTTCATTCACGCGCCTTACGGCATCTTTGAAAGGATAAGTATCTATGGAATCTTTAAGCTGTCTTCGATGCAGTGAACCGATGCAATTCTTCGCGCACAAACGCATTCAGCTCGGCAAAACCGGCTGGGTCTTGGGCGATCTTCCGAACCTCCTTGCCGGTGCGCTTGAAGTTGATATTTTCGTTTGCCCCAAGTGCCGCAAGCTCGAGTTTTTTGCTTCCGAGGACGAGGAACAATCAAACGAACTCCCGAAAAAGACCTGTCCTGTCTGCGGCACAGTCCATGACTTTGATTACCCCAAATGTCCCAAATGCAAACACAATTATTACGCAAAATGAATCGTTATGCCCCTAATAACCAACGAGCCAAAAGCCGATCTGTGCCAAAGCACAGATCGGCTTGTTTTCATCAACATCGGCTAACCGACGCTTAAAAGGGCTGTTTCACCTGCCCCTTCTCACACCCGCGAGAGCGTGCCGTCCTTTTCGATGATGTCAAAGAGCTCGAGATGCTCGTTGACGCTGTTGGGATAGTGGAGCGGGAGCTTCAAGTTGCCCTCAAAATCCCTGAAAAGCATCCCGTGACCGCCGTCGGTCTCGAACAGGAGGTTTTGCGCTTCCCATTTGCCGTCGATCTCGCCATTATCCGACTTCAGCACGCTTTCGAGATAGCCCTTTTCGCCGAAGCTCGACCAGATCATGAGCAGGTCGCCGTTCTCACAGCGGTAGAGGAAGGGACCGTCGGTGACATAGTTGCGCGCATCATCGGTGAAGTGCTTGACGAAGGGATAATCGCTTGCCGCAAACATGACCTTGGGCTCGCTGACAAGGTGGGTGAGGTCATCGCTGAGCTGTGCATAGCAGACGGTGCCGTCGTGAATCTGCACCCATTCGTGGCAGAAAACGATGTACGGTCTGCCGTTTTTGTCGCAGTAGAGCGTTCCGTCGAGGCACACCCAATCGCGCGGCGTTGCGGGACCGTCGGAGATCGGCTCAAAAGGACCGAGCGGCGAGGATGCCTTGAAGATCTGCGTGCCGCGGTTGGCTTTATCGCTGCAAAGGGAGGCAAAGAGGTAGAAGCTTCCCTTGTAGAGATGCACTTCGGGTGCCCAGAAATCCTTGGTCGCCCAGAAATCCTTCGGGAAATCGATCACAGGAACAGGCTCGCTCCACTCGATCAGATCCTCGCTGACGTATGCCTTGAAGCCGTGCGGATAGTTCGAAGCGTACATATAGTATTTTCCTTCATAAGGAAGAATGAAGGGATCGCGGATTTTAAAGTCTGTGTTTTTCATCATGAGCCTCCCGGCAGAATTCATTTTCCTCATGATAACATAATTGGTCTGAAAATGCAACTGTTTTTTTTGCAAACTGATAGATGATTGCAAAAAAACATTCATTTTACAAACGAACACCGACCCAAGTGCTTGTTTGGGCGTAAAAACATCGGCAAACGCGTTCATCCTCGCCCTCAATTCACACCTCCGACCATCAGACCGCCCGGTGTAGAGCCGACGACGAGCGCTTCGGCGAGGGGCAGGAGCGAGGTCACCTCGAACGCCTCCTCTTTCCCCATACAGACGACCGTGAGATTTACCTTGATCTCCAATTTGAGCGTATGCAGGGTCTGATTGATCCCCGCATCGGCAAGGCTGCTCCGCACCTCCCCGCTCACGGCGGCATAGACGGTCGAATGCACCCGCAGTGCAGGTCCTCTGCCCGAGAAGAAGGTGGGCAGGATCAGATCGCCCAGCGGCAGCTCGGAGGTCACCGAAAAGCGGCTGAGCTCCTCCTCGAGCCGCTCGACCACACGGGCGGTCACCGCATTCACCGCAGTCGCATCGACCGATACACTGCTGACGCTTCCGTCGGCAGAATAGACCGAAGTGCAATAGTCGCGGTACTCACCGCCGATCTCCTCACCTGCCACGCGCAGGATCAGCGCCTGTACCTCCCCTTTCGTGTGAATGCCGCAGACTGACAGTGCCGTAGGTGCAGCCGCCGCACGCACGATCCCGCCTAAAATCGCGCAGATCAAGAGAACGATCAGCAATATCACCGCCGCTCGTCTGCCCCGACGGTAGGCTCTGCCCTTCCCGACGGTCAAATGTCCCAGCCACGATCTCAGCCGCTCTGAAAAATCCGACAGCGAAGCATAGTTTCCCTTCACAAAATTCCTCCAAATCTTACAAAAAATACAGAAAATACAATAGAACTATTGATTTTGAACGGGGTATTTGCTATAATATAGGGTAAGTACAAAAGATGAAAGGCATGGGACTAACCATGGAAAAAGTGGCAATTCTCGACTGCGGCGGACAATACACCAAAGTCATCGACCGAAAAGTTCGCGAACTCGGCGTTTACACCGATATTTTCCCGATCGGCGTCGCAAAAGACAAGCTGACCGACTACAACGGCATCATCCTCTCGGGCGGGCCTTCCTCCGTCTGGGCTGAGGGCGCTCCGACCTACGATGCGGGCATCTTCGGGCTGGGCATCCCCATGATGGGCATCTGCTACGGTATGCAGCTCATCAACGAGCATTTCGGCGGCGAGGTACGCCCCGAAGTCAAGACCGAATATGGCGAGATCACCGTAAAAGTCGATCCCTCCTGCCCTATTTTCTCGGGACTTTCTGCTGAGCAGGTCGTGCTCATGAGCCACGGCGACGCGGTCGCAAAGCTCGCGCCCACCTTCCGTACGGTCGCTACAACCGCCGACATCGTCGCAGGCATCTACTCCGAAGAGAAGAAGATCGTCGGCGTGCAGTTCCACCCCGAGGTCGAGCTATCGGCAAACGGCGTCCAAATGCTGGAGAACTTCCTTCGTATCGTATGCGGTCTGGTCGAGAAATATGCCCTTGAAGACCGCATCCAGACCTCGGTCGACATGATCCGCTCTCGCGTGGGTGAGGACGGCAAGGTCGTCGTGCTCGTCTCGGGCGGTGTGGACAGCGCCGTGACCGCCGCTCTGCTCGCCAAAGCGCTCCGTCCCGATCAGGTCTACGGCATTCACATCGATCACGGTCTCATGCGCAAGGGCGAATCGGACGAAATCTGTGCCAACCTCGCTGACCTCGGTCTGACCCAGATGCAGCGCATCAACGCCGAGGATGCCTTCTTCAACACCCCGCTCACCATCGACGGCGTCGATTATGCCCCCCTTTCCGAGACCTGTGAACCCGAGAAAAAGCGCGCCATCATCGGTCATATGTTCTTCGTCGTGACCGAGGAAGCCGCAAAAGCGCTTGATCTCAACTTCGACAGTGCATTTTTGGCGCAGGGCACTCTCCGTCCCGACCTCATCGAATCGGGCAACCCCGACGTTTCGGACTATGCACACAAGATCAAGACCCACCACAACGACGTTGGTATCATCCGCACCCTGCGCGATGCCGGTCACGTCATCGAGACCAACTGGGACTGGCACAAGGACGAGGTCCGTCAGGTTGCCCGTATGCTCGGTCTCTCCGAAGCGATCGCTTCCCGTCAGCCCTTCCCCGGTCCCGGTCTGGGCGTGCGCTTGATCTGCTCTGAGGAGGGCGGCATTCCGCTTTCAGACGCCCATTGTGAGGAGCTGTCGGCACTCGTGACAAGCCGCGGCGAGCGCTATGCGGCGACTATTGCACCCATCCAGTCGGTCGGCGTACAGGGCGACAATCGCTCCTATAAAAATCTCTGCCTGCTTACGGGCGGCAGCATGAACTGCGACTGGGCAGAGGTGATGTCGGTAGCCAAGGACATCCCCAACGAGCTGAGCTACATCAATCGCGTAGCTTACCGCATCGACAGCGATGCCGAATGTGAAAACGTTCGTTGCGACGGACTTCACATTAACCGCGAGTGCGCCGATCTGCTCCGTGAGATCGATGCCATCGTGACCTCGAAGCTCATGACCAAGAGGATCGCGCAGTGCTTTGCCGTGCTCCTGCCTCTCTCGACCGATGAAGGCAAGCACTATTCCTGTGCGATCCGTGCGGTCGTCACCTCCGACTTTATGACTGCCCGCTCGGCAGTGCCGGGTGTCGACTTCCCTACCCAAGCACTGGCAGAAGCGGTCGACGCGATCAAGAACGCCGTCGGCGATCAGATCGATATGGTCTTCTACGACGTCACGGGCAAGCCGCCTGCGACTGTCGAATGGGAATAATTTGAGCGAAGCTCAAATCAACTAAGATTGTTTCTTCGAAACGATCTTAGCCTGAAGACAAAAGCAAGAGACGAATCGGAAGGAGGGGAAAACCATCTCAAACGCCGAAGTTTTTCCCCTCCTTCCGAACCATCCAACCCTTTCCTTGGCTCTCGACAGCTAAAACTGGCAATTTGTCAACA
>CAYRQA010000093.1:0-7173 GCA_964426285.1 uncultured Lachnospiraceae bacterium
GGAGATATTATCTTATTTGAAGAACGAGATCGACGGCAAGACCACCTTGCCCGAGTTGGTCGATGTTTTCGAGAAAATGAGCCTGATTGAGCTCGAGGGTGTCGAAGCTGATGACGATATGCTCCTTTTCGAGACGGGAACGTTTGATTTTACAGGAGAGAATCTCTTCTATTTCTCCTTGGCGCGTCAGTTCCCGAACGGCGAGGATGAGTATTTCCAGCTTCATCTGGATATTTGCTTTACGCCCGACAAGATCAACAAGAAGTTTCACAAAACACTGTGGAGTGACGAATTCGACCATAAAGCCGAGTTTTTCGAAGCCGTCAGAAGCTCAAAAGCGTATGCAGCGCTTGAATGCGCACGGATTGTGAGCGTTGACTGTTTCATGGACGAAACGTGAATTTTTGAAATAAGTATGTATTACGACCAATTGGAAAAGCAAAAAAGGATCGTAGCAAAAGAGAAAAAATACAACATCTTTTTATTAGCGATGGGCTTGCTGTTTTTTCTCCCCTGTCTGTGGTTGACGTTATATGATCTGCGTGTGCTTTTGATTGCCTGGATACCGCTCATTTTGATCGTCTTTTCCGTAAATGGATCGCAGAAAATAACGCCATCCATAAGACCTGCGATATAACGCTTGACCACCCGAAGATCACTTTTTGGGTGCTACCCGGAACAGGCTCTTACAAATCTATTTCAAAAACGATCTATGCGATTGCTTTTAAAGATCGAAGCAAAAAGAAATACTATTATTTTTTGGATGAATGCGTGACTTTGAGCTATAGTTCAGCCGGGTTCAAAAGAATACGGGATAAATTTCGCCCCGAGCTTCATATCCAATGCTACTTAAACACCTTTATTATCCGAACATTCGAAAACGATCCGCGGTATTTGACGAATATGATTTGGAATATGTAATGAAAAACGAATAGACCCCAAAGCAGAGATCATCGGTCTCTGCTTTTCTTTTGGTAAGGGGTGATTCTTTTGCATAACCGCCCTCATTTCGGTCAACAATCGGAGCAGAATTGCGAAAGAAGGAGGAAAAGTCATGAAAGGGAAGATCATAAAAGCGATGGCAGTGCTCCTGCTGTCGGCAGGGGTGCTGAGCGCGTTTGACCTTGCAGCAGACGCCAAGGCGGTCTACGAAGGGACGGTGCGCCTGCACGTGCTTGCCAACTCGGACAGCGAGGCAGATCAGGCGCTCAAGCTGACGGTGCGCGATGCGCTGCTTGCCGAGATGGATGCACTGCTTGACAGTGCAGAAGTGAGCGATGCGCGGTCGGCAGAGGAGCTGCTCAAGGCAAATCTCGACGATTTCAAGCGCATTGCGGAGGAAGTCGTCGCCGAGAAGGGCTTCGATTACCCCGTGACCCTCACCCTGACTGAAGAATATTATGAAACGCGCGCCTACGACGGCTTCTCCCTGCCTGCAGGTGAATATACCTCACTGCAGGTGAAAATCGGCAAAGCGGCGGGCAAAAACTGGTGGTGCGTGCTCTTTCCGCCCCTTTGCACGAGCGTGGCATCGGCAGGGGAAGCGATGAGCGAGACGGGATTTACCAAAAATCAAGTCCGACTGCTCACCGACAGCGAAAGCCCGACCTATAAGCTGAAATTCAAGGCTGTGGAATGGTTCGGCGAACTCAGACATAAGCTAAAGGGGTTGTTTGAATGAAGGAAAACATCGTCTATAAAGGCAGCGAACGGCGGGTGATCGTCGTCAAAAGCGCATCGAGCAAGCACTTTGAGGAGGCGCACTTTTTTCTGAAGGTGGGGGAGGAAGCGATGCCCCCGATGCCCGATCTGCTTCGCGAAGCGAATCGCATCGTTGAACAGTCGCTCCTGCCGCCCCTTCGCAAGAAGCGAAAAGACCGCAGACGGTGGTTTAGCAGAGGATTTGTCACGGGAATGGCGCTTGCGGCACTCTTGTCGGCTCTGCTGTGGTTCATCTTTGCTTGTTTCTGAAGAAAGTGAATGCTTGTATTAACATTTCGTTCACTGATTGTTCACCGAGTATTTATAATAACATGATATACTACATTTGATTTCAGATGATCGTGTAGAAACCCGAAACGGGCAAAGCCCCGACTGCACAGGACCGCCTGCTGTGCCGATCGGTTGCCCACCATTTCGTGATTCAATACATAGAGCGAGCTTGTCGGAGTACAGGCTTTCTTTTCGTGCGCCCGCACGCGAAGCAAATCATGATGAATGGAAGAATATTGAAACAGTATGCCAAAATTGCTAACAAAGAAAGGATCTTATATGGGAAGAAAAACAAAACAGAAACAACAGGTGAATGGTGAAATAAACTACAAGAAAACGCTCAAGGTCGCCTTTTTGGGCGGTCTCGAGGAGATCGGCAAGAATCTTTGCGTGATCGAGTGCGACGACGATATGATCATCGTCGACTGCGGTCTCGGCTTTCCCGATGACGATATGTTCGGCATCGACCTCGTCATCCCCGATTTTTCCTACCTCGAGAAGAACGCAGACCGCATCCGCGGTGTCTTCCTCACGCACGGACACGAGGACCACATCGGCGGCATCCCCTATCTGCTTCGTTCGCTCAACCTGCCGATCTACGGCACACGCCTCACCCTCGGCATCATCGAAAACAAGCTCATGGAGCACAGATTGGAGTTTGAGCCCGAGCTGCACTGCGTATCGGCAGGCGACGTGATCAAGGCGGGCGCCTTCTCGGTCGAATTTATCCGTGTCAACCACTCGATCGCCGATGCTTGCTGCCTTGCGATCAAGACCGCACTCGGTACGATCCTGCATACGGGCGACTTCAAGCTCGATCTCACCCCCATTGAGGGCGAGACGATGGATATTGCGCGCCTCGGTCAGCTCGGCAAAGAGGGCATTCTGCTCCTCATGAGCGAATCGACCAATGCTGAGCGTCCCGGCTATACACCTTCCGAAAAGGTGGTCGGCAACTCGCTGGAGGGTATTTTTGACCGCAATGCCGACAAGCGCATCGTCGTTGCGACCTTCTCCTCGAACGTACATCGCGTGCAGCAGATCATCAATGCCAGCGTTACGCACGGGCGCAAGGTGGCGGTCACAGGTCGCAGCATGATCAACATCGTGCGAGCGGCGCAGGATCTCGACTATATGCACATTCCGCAGGGAACGCTCATCGACATCAACGAAGTCAAGCGCTACAACCCCGAAAAGGTGACCATTATCACCACGGGCAGCCAGGGCGAGCCTATGTCGGGTCTCTACCGCATGGCGTTCTCCGAGCACGACAAGGTTGAGCTTGGCAAGAACGATCTGGTCGTCATCTCGGCTTCTGCTATTCCGGGTAACGAAAAAATGGTCGACAAGATCATCAACGAATTCACCAAGCACAACGTGTCGGTCTTCCGCGACAACAACGTGGAGGTGCACGTTTCGGGTCACGCCTGCCGTGAGGAGCTCAAGCTGATGCTTGCGCTCACCCGTCCGAAATATTTCATGCCCATCCATGGTGAAAACAAACATCTTGCGGCGCACCGTGACCTTGCCAAGGAAATGGGCGTGCCTGCCGAAAATATTTTTGTGAGCGAGATTGGCAAGGTGCTCGAGATCAACTGCAAGGAAGCCAAGTTTAACGGCACGATCACTGCGGGCAAGACGCTGATCGACGGCTACGGCATCGGCGACGTCGGCAACATCGTCCTGCGCGACCGCCGTCACCTCGCCGAAGACGGCATCATCATCGTCGTCTGCGCGATGAGCTCCGACGGAGACTACCTGCTTTCGGGGCCCGACATCGTCTCCCGCGGTTTCGTCTACGTGCGTGAATCGGAGGAGCTGATGGAAGAGATGCGTGCGATCGCATACGAAGCGCTGAACGATTGCCTCGACCGCGGCGCTACCGAATGGAATCAGATCAAAAACACGATCAAGGACGTCCTCGCCAAGTTCATCTACCAGCGCACCAAGCGCCGCCCGATGATCCTGCCGATTATTATGGATGTTTAAGGAAAGAATTTATCTCATAAGGGGGACTTTTTGAAAAAAGTCCCCCTTAAACCCCTCAAAAACTTTATAAAACGCGGCGAATGCTCGCCGCGCACATGGATCATGCGAAGAAGGCTGAAAAGCCTTCTATTTTTGCGCCATGAACAAATTTGTACAAAATGCAAAAAATGTCAAGAAATAATGCCTGATATTGACAATGCGCACAATTTGTGCTATATTGAACTTGACACAGCGAGTAATTTATCAACGAAAGCGAGGCATCATTATGAAAAACGCTGTCGAGTCTATGCTCCGCACGGTCTCGGCTGCACTGGTGCTATGCACCCTGTTGGGCGTGTTGGTTGCCTGTGCATCGAACAAGGACGAGTATAAGCAATCCTCAAGCGCCATTCCGGAGGGATGGGAGGTCGTATCCGAAAACGATGGAGTGACGCATATTCGTATGAAGGAGGGCAGCGATGCCTATCACTGGGTCTACGGTGCGAACGAAACGAAATTTTTTCTTGATCTTGAATTTCCGGGAACGGGAAAACGCAGCTCGATGAAGCCTGATTCGGAGGGAAATATCAATCTCTTCGTCTATTTCGGCTACGATCATGTAGCACGGATGAATGATGCAGGCACACCGCTCAAGCCGACCGCCCTGGACTCTTTTCAGCTTGTCTTCAACGATCTGGCAATGTACCATGCCTATAAAGTGTTGTATGAATTCGACGTAGAAGCAGTCATCACTACCTCTAACGTCACCTACGCAACACCTGGAGTCGGCTTGACCGAAGCAGTGATCTATTCGATCCCGATTTCCGAAATGGTCGAAGCCTTTGACGGAATGTCCTGCCTCATTTGATTTGATTATCGAAATGATAACGGTTATCTGCCCGAGGTTTATCCTACTGCTCAAACGATTTATAATAAAGTAACAATCGAATATTACAAAATGAACGGCATGATCCACTTCAATTCGGGATATGTGCAAACCGTATCGGCAACATTTCCGTATGTGCTGTACGAACTGCATGGCATTATCTACACGCTGTTGACTTTGATCGCAATCGTACTGATCGTACTCTGCACTATACGTCGTTGGAATCGCTTGATCCCGCTGATTCCCTGTGTCGTTGGTGTGATCTTCTCCAATTTGGCACGGATTTATTACGAAGGGTTTCCGACTGATGTGCATAGTATGTTCGGTGGATTTGAGTTTTTCGGTGAGGAGCTTACGGCTTGTTTTGCCGCCATCGGCTTTGCTCTGCTCGCCATCCTTTCGCTGATTATCAGAGGTGTAGTCGAACTCCTTCGCCGCTCAAGGGAAAAGCGTGAAGCAACGGCGCAAGCATCAGTGAGCGATGAATAAAACTAAAAGGGCATCGAAAGATGCCCTTTTATACTGTTTAGCGCTTGATCAGCAGCGCAATGCCTGCAATGATGACGAGATGGAGCGGATAGAAGAGATAGAACCCATACTTGAATTTGCTTCTACCCGGCTTGCCGTTGTAAAGTGCGAGCAAGGGAAGGGCAAGCAGGCACCAGGTTCGACGGTTGAAGAGCCCGTCTTGCAGGACGATGATCAGCAGTCCGACCGTGAAGGAGAGCAGCTTGATCGGCAGATGATCCCACTTTTTGAGGCGCGCGGGCGCTTCGCCCGCTTTGTAATCAAACAGGGTCGCAAAGAGCGGTGCGACCACACCCGGGAAGCCGTAATCGATGCCAAAGCGTTTGACGAAGACGAATACACCGACGAGTGCGGCGAGAAGGGTAGCGAGCGCCGCTGTTTGCCGCAGTTTCCTGCCCGAACAGCTCTCTTTCTTCAACCATTGCAGGCAGTAGATCAGCAGAATCGACAGCGAAAAGGTCAGCAGGATATTGCCGTAGTACTCGCCCGAAAAGCAGATATAGACGGCTTCGCAGATCACGCCAAGCCCGAAGATGGTGAGAAAGCGTTTCAGTTTATTTCGCGTATAGCGGCAGCCTTCGGCGATGAAGAAGGCGAAGATCGGATAGGCAAGCCGCCCAATGATGCGCAGGAGGGTGATATCGGGCATTAAATGCACGCCGATGTGGTCGATGAGCATGAAAAGGCAGGCGAGTGCTTTTAAAGCAGAGGAGGAAAAAATTCCTTTGAATTTGGTGGGATTTTCGGTCGAAATGGGTGTTTGTGTCATTTTACTATCCTGTTGCCCGAAGGCGTATACGTATTTCCACGCGGCAAGCATTTGCCGCGCCTATAAAAAGTTCTTGAAGGGGTTTAAGGGGAAACTTCTTTCAAGAAGTTTCCCCTTATGAGATAAATTAGTGATACTTAGGCATCCAGTCGCCGTGGACTTCGATGAGCTCGTCGACCATCTTTACGATGGTGTCCATGTCGAGCTCACTGCCGCAGTGGGGATCGAGCATGGCGGCTTGATAGATGTGTTCCTTCTTGAGGGTGTGAGCCGCCTCGATGGTGAGCAGCTGAACGTTGATGTTGGTCATGTTCATGGCGGCGCACTGAACGGGCAGGTGACCGACGTAGGTCGGGTGGATGCCCTGACCGTCGACAAGGCAGGGAACCTCGACGCAGGCGGTCTCGGGGAAGTCGGCGATGAGGTGACCCTTATTCAGCACGTTGCCACCGATGCGGTAGTCCTTGCCGGTGGTCATAGCCTCCATGATATAGGAAGCGTACTCGTGCGAGCGGCTGTGCTCCTTCACGCCCGTTCGCTTGATCTCGGCGTATTCATCCTGCCATCTTGCGATCTGATTCTTGCAGCGGCGGATGTACTCGTCGAGCGGGATGTTGTAGCGATCGATGCGCTCGGGGTATTTGTCCTTGATGTAGAAGTAATTGTACTCGGCGTTGTGCTCCGAGCTTTCGGTGCAGTAGTAGCCGAAGCGGCGGATGTAGTCGAAGCGAACGAGGTCCTTGCAGTCGGGGTCGTTTGCCAGCTTGTCGAGTGCGCGGCGGCGGATCTCGGGGTATAGGTCGTTGCCGTTCTTGTCTCTCAGCTCAATAAGCCACGCCATGTGGTTGATGCCCGCGATCAGCTCCTTGCGACCCTCGATGTACTCGTGCATATCGAGCGATTCGAGCAGTCCCTTCGAGCAGACCTGAACCGAGTGGCAAAGGCCGATCGTTTTGACGCCCGTGTAGCGCTGCATATAGCCCGAAAGCATCGCCATCGGGTTGGTGTACTTGAGCAGCCATGCGTCGGG
>CAYRQA010000094.1:0-6904 GCA_964426285.1 uncultured Lachnospiraceae bacterium
TGTTGCCCGCACCAAGAAAAAAAGCACCGACTTCGTCGGTGCTTTTTTCAGTGATGCCTTCCCTTCCAATGGATAAAGGAAAGCATCACTGCCAATCATTGCAAAAATACAGTATATTTGTCTATTGCTTTTTGCCGAGTAATCTTATATAATTGTAATTGTGCACACCTATTGACAGGAGGAAGAGATTTGTTTATAGTAGAGCGGCTCATTGCCATCATCAGCGGTATCTCGAGCTTCATCGGCAATCTTCTCAATTACCGTACCATATACATAATCACCGGTTTTTTCGCGACCCGAAAATTCCCGAGAGCCAAGAAGCTGCACAAATACGCCGTCCTGATTGCCGCGCGCAATGAGCAGACGGTCATCGGAAATCTCATCGAGAGCATCCGTGCGCAGGACTACCCTGCTGAACTGGTTGACATCTTCGTCGTTGCAGATAACTGTACCGACCGTACCGCAGACGTCGCCCGTGAATACGGCGCTATCTGTTACGAGCGCCACGACCTCGATCACCGTACCAAGGGCTTTGCCCTTCAATTCCTCGTCGAACGCATCCGCGAAGATTACGGCATCGATGCCTACGAAGGATATTTCATTTTCGACGCAGACAACCTGCTGAAGGAGGACTTCATCTCGCGAATGAACGATTCCTTCGACGCAGGCGAGAAGATCATCACCTCATACCGCAATACCAAAAACTTTGACGACAACTGGATCTCGGCATCCTACGGCATCCACTGGCTCCGAACCGTGCGCAACGAGCATCGCGCCCGTTCCCTCTTCCGCCTCGCCACGAGAATCCAGGGGACAGGCTTCCTCTTCGCATGGGAGGTCATCAAGGACGGTTGGAATTACACCTCGCTCACCGAGGACCGTGCCTTCTGCGCCGACGCCGTCGCCAACGGCTACAAGATCTCCTACAACAACGATGCCGAGTTCTATGATGAACAGCCTGTCGATATCAAGACCGCCATGCGTCAGCGTATCCGCTGGGCAAAGGGACACCTGCAAGCCTTTACCGAGACGGGCGGCAAGCTCTTCACACATATTTTCTATACCGGCGGAGCTGCCAACCGCCCCGAGATCACCGGTGCGACTACCGAGCTCCCGAAATGGAAGCGTTTTATCAACAACGTTCGCCTGCGGTTTATGAGCTTCGATATGCTCGCAGTCGTATACCCGCGCAACGTCTTCCTGCTGTTCAGGAAGATCGTCGTCTATATCCTGCGCGTGGTCCTCATCTGCGGCTCAGCGCTTGTCATTACTGAGAAATTCGCACCGTCTTATTTGCGGGTGATTTTCGACTTCTTCAATATTCACATAGGCGACCGACCTGCACTTCAGGCGGCGCTCCTGCTTTCGGCATTCGGCTTTGCGTCAACGATCTGGACCTATTTCAGAGGCATCCTCAATGCCGCATACGTCTTCATTATCGAGCACAAGCGCATCATGAAGATCAAGTGGTACAAGAAGGTCTGGTTCTGTCTCACCTTCCCTATCTTCGACCTCATCGGCAAGATCTCGATGTACATTGCCCTCTTCAAAAAGGTCGAATGGAAGCCTACCCCTCACCATGCAGGCATCAGCATCTCCGAGCTCAACCAAAAACACCGCAAAAACTAATTGAATCCATGCAAATCGGCGTCCCGTACGGGTCGACGATCATTTCGTGAACCGACAGATCGATTCCCTACATTATTCAGAAAGAAGACTGATTTATGGCAAACGCCCATGCGCTGAAATTCCCCAAACATCACAGACATTCCATATCCCTGAGACCGCTCGTCGATTTTGCAAAGAAAAACGTCGTCATGACCGTGGCAATGGTAGCCGCACTGATTACAACACTGATCGTCCCCGTCGATGCTGAATACATCGGCTACTTCGACTTCAAGACGCTCACCTGCCTCTTTTGCGTGCTCGCGGTCGTTTGCGCACTCAAAAACATACGCTTTTTCTATATTCTCGCACAGAAGATCGTTCAATGCTTCAAAAATACCCGTCTGAGCGTTTTGGCACTTGTTTATATCACTTTTATCGGGTCAATGCTCATCGCCAACGACATGGCACTGCTCACCTTCCTGCCCCTCGGTTACTTCGTACTCAGCACAACGGGCAAGGAAAAGTACATGGCGTTCACCTTTATCATGCAGAACATCGCCGCCAACCTCGGCGGTATGCTCACGCCCTTCGGTAATCCGCAGAACCTCTATCTGTATACGAAATTCAACATTCCGACCGCCGAGTTTATGGGCATCATGATCATTCCCTTTGCACTTGCGGTTTTAATGATCACTGTCTGCTGTCTGGTTTTCGTGAAGGCTGAGCCGCTTACCATCAGCGCAGAGCCCTCCGAGCTGCCGCCGCTTAAAACAGCCGTCTATCTCCTGCTCTTCGCATTCTCGATCGCCATTGTGTTCCGCGGCATTCCTTACCTGATCGGGCTGATCATCATTCCCGCCGTGCTCCTGTTTTTCGATCCCAAAGCACTGAAAATGGTCGATTATCCTCTGCTTCTTACCTTCGTATTCTTCTTCATTTTTGCAGGCAATATGGCGCGAATTCCTGCTGTCAGAGCGATTTTTTCCTTCCTCATGGAGCAGAGTACCCTGCTCTTCTCGACGCTCTCCTGCCAGTTTATTTCGAACGTACCGTCGGCTGTGCTCCTCTCGCAGTTCACCGACAACTACCGCGATCTGCTCGTCGGCGTCAACATCGGCGGTGTGGGCAGTCTGATCGCCTCGCTCGCGAGCCTCATCACCTTCCGCGAGTATACGAGCCACAACCCCGGACAGGCAAAGGCATATATCGTGAAGTTCTCAGTCTTCAATTTCGGTTTTCTCATCCTGCTGACCGCGGTCATGCTCGGGGTCAGGGCGTTGGGGTATTAACTCAGAGGTGCTGTTCGTCTCGTAGGGCGGGGGCTTGCTCCCGCCGTAACAGAGAAACAATTTAATCTGTGCAAACCCTACGAGGACGGCGGAAGCAAGCCCCGCCCTACGACATGATTTAAAATCATCTTATTATTGCCCAATATGACGAAAACCGCTCCTTTCGGAGCGGTTGTTTTTATACTTTTCTCTTGAGCAGAGGCGCTAACGGTTCAAACGGTTCACAGGGCTCAAGTGTGTCATAATCGAAGTCAATGTGGGCATAGGAAGATATGCAGCCTTCCTCGTCATGCTCGAACACATAGCGAGAATGCTGCAGCAAAGCCGTTTGCATGGTGTAATCGTAGCTGTCGCAGGTGCGGATGCCCTTTTCATCATAGGTGTATTCTTCTTTGTAATAGAGCGCCTCTTCGACCAGCTGATCGAAGGAGGTGATCTCGCGAAGTCTGTGCACATGAAGCTGTGAGAATGAGATCAGCTTGCCGTCAGCGTAATTTTCTACGGTGAATGTAGTGATATCGAGCGGTTCGGATTCGCCGAATCGATCTGCAGTCAGTCCGATTACTCGGTCACCCTCGTAAATCAGCATTTCCTGCGA
The DNA here is from genome assembly GCA_964426285.1 of uncultured Lachnospiraceae bacterium. GTDB lineage: Bacteria > Bacillota > Clostridia > Oscillospirales > CAG-272 > CAKSQF01. The sequence goes on from CAYRQA010000094.1 coordinate 3,496, forward strand.
GGCTCGTCCCAAATCGTGCAGATGTCGGGTGACCAGCCGCAGACGATCATCGGCATCAAAGCCGTATGTGAAGCTGATCTTACTGCGTTGGCTCTGGCGCACGAGCAGTTTTCCGCGCTTGTAATTGCCTACTACGAGGTCGATAACGGGGCTGGGGGAATAGTAGCCTCGGCTGAGCGATTCGCCGCCGGTCGAGACCTCTTCACGCACGACCGATGCCTTCGCTTCATCAATGAGCGTTTCGAGGTCGTCAAGATAGGGGCGTGCAAGCTCGGCAAGCTGAACGCAAGCGTCCTCGTACTCCTTTAATTGGGGACCTTTTCGGGCGTTCGGCATTTTCCGACAAACTTGTCGAAAAAATCATCAAAATCCTCCAATTCTTCTGCGAGCTGACCGATCATCTCAGCAAATTTTTCGAAACTATCCACGCTCTCCCCTCCTCACTCATTCTCGATCTTGATCTGGCACATTTTCATGGCGTTCAGCGCATTTCGGTGGCTCTCGGGAGTGACGCCCGCACAGCAAGCGGCATCAACTGCGATCTCAACCTCGGGGAGGGTCGCTTTGATGAGCAGTGCGTTCGAGATGACGCAGATGTCGGTGCAGAGCCCAACGAGGGCGATGCGCTCGATCACTTTCCTTTCATGCAGGTCAGCGAGGTATATAGCAAGCTCAGTCGAGCCGAAGGTGGCTTTGTCGATGACCTTCCCACTGCGAACCGCAGTCAGTAACGGCTCAATCTGCCAGCCGTCGGTGTCTCTTATGCAGTGTTCGACAGGGAGATTTTTACCCTCTTGGGTGGAGAGGTAGTCGGGCGTGTGCGTATCGCGGGTGAAGATGACCTCACCGTCGAAGGTGCGCAGTTTTCCGGCGACCTTGGGGACGATCGCCTGCGCTTCGGTCGTGCCGAGTGCGCCGGTGATGAAGTCGATCTGCATATCTACCACGATCAGAATATTCATGGATGTGCTCCTTTCGGTTGATGGCTTCATTTTAGCATACAGATGCTCGATTGTCAAGCTTCATTCAAGGCGGTCGATGTGGTGTCAGAAAGCGGTGGCGTCATAGACGGTATACTCGCCCGAGTGCGCACCGTTATAGACCCGCCATGTGCGTTCCCGATCACCGACGAGCAGATCGGCGGGCTCTCGCGTGAGGAGCAGGATCCTTTCGGTCTCCTTTTCACGCTCCGATACGCCGACTGCACCGAAATTCAGCTTATGACGCGGAAAATAGATCGAGTATTTCAGGAATGCCCGTTTGAAGTTGTAGCCGCCGCCGTCATAGTCAAGGCGAAAATAGAGGGCGCTCTTTTTGCTCGGGATGGGCAGAACAGAGCCCACGTAGCGTTTATCGGGCGTTTCAACGGCAAAATCTTCGCGTCCGGTGCAGTAGAAAAGCCCACGGAGGGTGTTGATGCGTGTGGTCAGCCTGTAGCCGTGTTCAGCGCAGATCTTGTGCATTTCTTTGAAAAATCTTCGCCGCGCACGCACCGTTTTCAATGCACGAATAGCGATCCATATCACTACGATCGCGAGAATGTACAGCAGAATCCGCATGAAGTGATTGCTCAGCACATTTGCACCCGTGATGAAGAAACCCAACACCCCCCAAAATATGGCAGGTAAAAGCCATGTTCCGCCTGCAATACAGGCGACGTTGAATACCAGCATACCGTAGGACGGATGTTCACGCACAAGATCATCGAGGACAGCGTCCTTGGAGGTGCGTGAGGCGAACTCCCATTCCCGATACCACGTGCGGCGAATGTTGCTTTCTATGTAGAGGAAAACCGCCGCGAGCGGCAGTGCGTAGCAGAGCAGTTTCAATCCGTAGCGCATCAGCGCATCGACTTCCCTGCCTTGCAGAATGAGGTCGGGGATCGCATTCAGTGCGCTCATTGCCGTAAGCGGGAGCAACAGACAGAGTGTATCGCTCCAAAAGGAGAAGGAAGAGAGCGTTTGGAGCATAATTTGACGTTTTGTGGGTAGTCGTCCCGTGTAGGTTGCGAGCAGTTCCTTGCGCTTGGCGGTGTCAAATTGCTGTGCGATCGCATAGAACGGGATGGGCGTGATCAAATACAGAACTACGCGGAGTGCGGGTATATACAGTTCGGGAAAGCTCGACATCTCGTCGTGCTCAACGGCGGGGACAATGTCGATCGAAAAGACGATGAAGCATGTGAGGAGCAGGATGATGAGCGCCGATTTGGCGAGCGATAGGAGGAGGCGTTTTAAGTGGGGCATGGTATGGTCATTATTCAAGTGTAAAAATATCTTCATACGAAGTATCGAGTATTTTGCGGATTAAGATGATCTCGTCCGGGTACAAATGGCGTTGTCCAACCTCGATCTTGGCAACCGCACTTCTCGTGATGTCGCACCCCTCTATTTGGAGTTTTGCCGCCAATTGCTCTTGGATCATTCCAACGCTTTCTCTGATTGCCCGTATGTTCGCATCTATTCTCTTCTCTATCAAGCTGTTCATTTTTTCTTTCCTTGCACCTATATAGGCTCACGCTCGAATTATGATATAATAAATAGAAAAGCGAGGAAAAGGAAATGCCACAAAAACTATGCTGTCCGCAATGCGGAAACGAGGAATTGCAGGTCATCAACGAGACCAATGTTCAAACCACCGGCAAGAATTATTCGGCAGGTAAGGGATGCTTGGGATATCTGCTGCTCGGACCGTTCGGACTTCTTTGCGGATCATGCGGACAGGGACAACAGACGCATACCACCAACACTACATATTGGGTTTGCCCAAAGTGCGGAAAGAAATTCCGAAATCCGGAGCAACACCGAGCACAAGCCCGCTCATGCAAAAAAGCATCAATTGTATTTGGCGTTTTGTCTGGTTTCTTGCTACTTATCATGTCTATAATGGCTATAGGTTCGTCGATTGAAGGAGCCCCCTTTAATTTTGCAACTTCTGTTATAGGAATATTTATTGCAATTGTTTTAGGTATTCCCTTTCCAATACTATTGTATACGTCCAAATACAACGAGAAGCTTGCCAACGAACTCGAATCTGCTATGACTGAACGTTTCCGTGAGAAGGAAGCAAAGCAAATCTCTGACGAGAACAAGTAAGTGAACAGACTCTACTCCATTTTGTGGAAACTCGGCAGTTTATCGAGCTGTCACCAACTTCCCGAGCGCAGTTTTCTCTGCCCCGCAAGTATTTGCGGGGCTTTTATAAAGTTCTTTGCGTCGCTTTCTTTCAAGAAAGCGACCGGGATGCAAGGTCAGAGGCCTTGCCGAGGTTTGGGGCAGCGCCCCAATTAAAACGCGATCTTTTCCTCAATATAGCTCTTCAGCTCGGTGATCGGGATGCGGACCTGCTCCATGGTGTCGCGGTCGCGGACGGTCACACAACCGTCTTCCTTCGAATCGAAGTCGTAGGT
>CAYRQA010000095.1:0-6877 GCA_964426285.1 uncultured Lachnospiraceae bacterium
GCCCTTGGCGAGGTGCAGGGGCAGAGCCCCTGCAATACCGTTACCCCACGCTGCCTGCCCAGGTTTGGGTATCGAGCTTCCAGACGTCATTTTCCTTAAGGAGGCGGACCTCCATGGTGCGGCGTTCACCGTCGGGATCGTTCGAATACTCGACCTCGGTCTCGATGATGGTTGCCGAGGAGCGGGTGACCTTCACAGTGGAGGGATAGATCACCGCATTCAGCTCATAGGGGGGGTGATTGAGGGTCACGTCGATCTGGAGATCGGCGACCTCGTCATTCTGATAGAAGTCGCAAAAGCGAGCCATCGTCTTGTCGGTATTTTCGAAGGCGTAGGCATTGATGATCACGGCAAGCTCCTCGCTGTAAAGCTCGGATATTGCACTTTTCAGCTCGTCCACACTGTGGTAGGGTGCGTCGACACTCACGCGGTAGTAGACGGTGGTCGTGTCATCCGCATCCTCAGCGGGATCTTCGAGCGTCGAAAAGCCGTCTCCCCAGACGTAGCGGTTGAGTTCAGCATCCTTTTCGAGCAGCTCGGTGAGGATCTCTGCCGCATCTTCGTCGCTGTACGGTCCTTTGCAGCTTAGCAACATCAGCGGAAATAGAAGTACACATATCAGAATTATGAACTTTTTCATAGTTCGATTATTCCTTTCGTGGTAGACAGGATCATTCACCCTGTTCTGCGGTGGTTTCTTCTACATCTGCGCCGTTTTGGGCATCATCGTTGCCGATCAGCGCAAAGTTGCAGATGTAGCTGTCGCCGTCGAGGCGCATGACGATGACACCGCCCGCACTTCTGCTGTAGGTGGGGATGTCGCCGACGCTGATGCGGATCATGGTGCCGCCGTCGGTCATGAGCATGAGGTCGTCGCTCTCCGAAACCGAAGCGATGCCGCAGAGTTTGCCCGTTTTTTCGGTGATATTGTGGCAGATGACACCCTTGCCGCCTCTGTTGCGGGTGGCGAACTCATCGAAGGAGGAGCGTTTGCCGAAGCCTCGCTCGGTGATGGTGATCAGCTGACGGTTGTCGTCGACGAGGGTCACGCCGGTAACGTAGTCGCCCTCTTCGAGGCGGATGCCGCGTACACCGCGTGCAGTGCGTCCCATCGGGCGAGCGTCCTGCTCGGAGAAGCGGACGGCGTTACCCTCGCGGGTCGCGATGATGACCTCATCATTACCGGAGGTATGGCGTGCGTAGACCAGCTCGTCGCCCTCATCGAGGGTGAGTGCGATCTTGCCGCCCTTGCGCTGAAGCGCAAATTCCGACATGGGCGTACGCTTGACCGTACCGTTCTTGGTGACGAAGAGCAGATATTCGTTCTCTTCGAAGGAAGGTACGCTGATCATAGCGGTGATCTTCTCGTCATCGCCCATCTCGAGCAGGTTGACGATATTGCCGCCCTTGGCGGTTCTGCTCGCCTCGGGCACACGATACGCCTTGATGGTGTAGACCTTGCCCGCCGTGGTGAAGAGCATGAGGAAGGAGTGCGTGTCGACCGCGATCACGTGCTCGACGAAGTCCTCTTCCTTGGTGGTCATACCAATGACACCCTTGCCGCCTCGGCGCTGTGCCGAGTAAACTTCATTGTTCTGGCGCTTAATATAGCCTGCGTGGGTCATGGTGATGACGCAGGTATGGCGTTCGATGAGGTCTTCGAGGATGATCTCGTCCTCGACCTGCTCGATGACCGTTCTTCTCGGATCGCCGTAGCGATTCTTGATGGCGGTGAGGTCGTCCTTGATGATCTGCTTGACCTTTTCGGGGTCGCCGAGGATGCCGTGCAGCTCCTTGACCGTTTCACCCAGCTTGGCAAGGCGATCTTCGATCTTATCTCGTTCAAGACCTGCCAGTCTGCCGAGGGTCATTTCGACGATCGCAGTCGCCTGCGCCTCGGAAAGTCCGTGTTCTGCCGCCTCGTAATCGCCGAGCTCGGTGAATTTATCGATCAGATCGGAGGTCTGGAAGGCATTCATCAGGTTGACCTTCGCTTCGCTGACCGTCGCCGATGCACGGATGATATCGATGACCTTATCGATATTATCGAGCGCGATTTTATAGCCCTCGAAAATGTGCATTTCCTTGAGTGCCTTTTCGAGGTCGAACTTGACCCGTCTGACGACGACCTCCTGCTGGTGGTCGATATAGTGGGTCAGCATTTCCTTGAGCGTGAGGACCTTGGGCACGCCGTTCACGATGGCAAGTGAGTTGACCGCGAAGGTATCCTGTAGCTGGGTGTATTTATAGAGCTGGTTGAGGATGACCTGTCCGTTTGCATCGCGGCGGTATTCGACGACCACTCTCAGACCCGCTCTGCCCGATTCGTCACGGATGGCGGTGATGCCCTCGATCTTCTTTTCCTTGACGCAGTTCGCCATTGCCTCGACCATCTGCGCCTTATTGACGGCATAGGGGATCTCGGTGATGACGATACGGTACTTGCTTTCCTCTACCTCGGCTTTTGCGCGCACGGTAATGCGGCTCTTGCCGGTCGAGTAAGCCTCGATGATGCCCGCCGTTCCGCAGATGGTCGCCGCAGTCGGGAAGTCGGGACCCTTGATGAACTGCATGAGCGCAGGCAAATCGGCATCGGGATGTTCCATTAAGTAAATGGTACCGTCCACCACCTCTCCGAGGTTATGGGGCGGGATATTGGTCGCCATGCCTACGGCGATGCCCATACTGCCGTTGACCAGCAGGTTAGGGAATCTCGACGGGAGCACGTCGGGCTCGCGCAGCTTATTATCGAAGTTGGGCGAGAAATCGACCACATCTTTGTCGATATCGGTGAGCATCTCGTCTGCAAGTCTGCTCATTCTTGCCTCGGTATAACGGTAAGCCGCCGCCTGGTCGCCGTCGATGTTACCGAAGTTACCGTGACCCTCGATGAGCGGATATCTCAGCGAGAAATCCTGCGCCAGACGCACCATCGTGTCGTATACGGCGGCATCGCCGTGCGGATGGTATCGACCGAGCACATTACCGACCGTCGTCGCCGACTTTCGGAAGGGCTGATCGTAGGTGAGATGGTCCTCGTACATCGCGTACAGGATGCGGCGATGGACCGGCTTCAGACCGTCTCTGACGTCTGGCAGCGCACGGCTGACAATGACCGACATGGCATAGTTGATGAAGGATTTCTTGACCTCCTTATCCATCTGCACGTCTACGATCTTCTGATCTTTAAACTCAAAATTTTCTTTTTCCATTTTGATCCTTTCGGCATTTGAGGGCGCTGCCCCCAAACCCCTGCCAAGAACCTTTTTGAAAAAAGGTTCTTGGTACTCCAAAAACTTTTTTAATTGGGGCTTTGCCCCAAACCCCACCCGAAACTTTTTTGAAAAAAAGTTTCGGGACTTCAAAAAACTTTATGAAGGGGTTTTATATATTGGTTTGTGCGGTTTTAATCAGTCTGCGGTGACCTCTTCGGTTTCCGCTTCGCACTCACAAACTTCCTCTGCTTCTTCGCACTCACACTCGACGGCTTCGCCGTCTACGGTGACAGTCTCCTCGCAGAAATCGGGCTCTGCCTCCTTTTCGGGACGAACAGAATCGAACACCTTGCTTGCCGCATCCTTTACGCCGTCGACGAAATCGCCGAGGATGTTGATATTGAGATGACCGTTTTCTTCGTCGGTCGCGGCTTTGTAATCGACCTTCCAAAGCAGTGCTTTTGCGGTAAAGGATTTTCCGTCTTCTTTTTTATCTACTGCAAAGGGAATGACAGATGCAACGGCAGCCAATCCTACCAAAGATTTCAACAGTTTCATGATTTTTTCTCCTGATTTGATTTATTTCTTTGCACTTTGAGTGCAGGTTTGTTCAATTGATTGTATTCATACCGAAAGAGCAGTGACCGATAAACCATTGTCTCCCCCTCTTTACCCCATCGATAGGGGATCATGGTGATCGCCAGTGCGCCGAGACGGATGAGGTTATCTCTGATCGATGCTTTCATATCTTCACCCTTTCTACGGTGATCTCGCCGATGCGTGCCCTCATGGCATCGCCGCTCGGGATCATGCTTCCCTCGGTCTCGACCTTTGCGGCAGCGGCAGACCCGCCCCATTTCAGTGCTTTGATCAGCCTTTCTTCTTCGATCGGCTCTCTTGGGAATGCGGACGGATAGGGACCATCTTCCCTTTCGGTCAGTCCTGCCGCAAATGCGGCAAGGTAATGGTCGCCCGCACCCGACGGGCAGACTGTGGAAACCTGTGGACAAGAGACCTGCCACACTTCGCCGTCCTTCGCCAAGAACGACCCTTTTTCTCCGGTTGTGCACAGCACGGCGATCGATTTTTCCACAGACAGCCCTCGTGCATATTCCATAGCTTCTTCGGTTGTGGAAAAGTCTCTTCCAGCAAGCTGTGAAAGCTCGAAAAAGTTAGGCTTGATGAGGAAAGGAGATACTTCGACCCCCCTCGACAACGCCTCACCGTCGCAGTCGAGGATCACCTTGATTCCACAGCTTCCGAACAGGGTTATCATCTGCTTATACACAGATTTATCCACACCCTGTGGAATACTTCCGCACAGGAAGACCAGCTGTCCCGAACCGTTTTCGACGATCGAAGCGACCGCTTCCGCGAGGGCATTCATTTCGCTCTCCCCATACGGACCGCCGCTCTCATTGAACTCGGTCATCTCCCCGTCGGGCGCCATGAGCTTGCAGCAGCTGCGGGTCGGCTTGTCGGTCTGCAGGACGTGCAGAGAGATATTCTCCCGTTCGGCGACCTCCGAGAAGCGCTCAACGCTCTCTCCTCCGAGGAAGGCATAGAGCACGACCGAATCGTATTCATTCACCAGCCGCCGCAGTGCCCGCGCGACGTTGACGCCCTTCCCTGCGGGGTAGGCACGGCTGTCGGCAACCCGATTGAGTGCACCGACCTCAAGCGCCGACCTCAGCGTGAGCAGACGGTCGATGCAGGGATTTAAGCTGATAACGGTATACAACATCGATCAGACATCCAGATTGGTAACGTAAGTCGCGTTTTTCTCGATAAATTCGCGTCTCGGCTCGACCTTTTCGCCCATGAGCAGAGAGAAGGTCTCGTCACACTGCATGGCATCCTCGATGGTGACCTTGAGCAGCGTTCTCGTCTCGGGGTTCATGGTCGTTTCCCAAAGCTGTTCGGGGTCCATCTCACCGAGACCTTTGTAGCGCTCTGCGTTGACGTTTTTGCCGCCGAGCTCGTTGATATAGAAGTCGCGCTCCTCATCCGAGAAGGCATAGCGCACCTGCTTGCCCTTGAAGACCTTAAAGAGGGGCGGCTGTGCGAGGTAGATATGTCCGTCCTCGATGAGCTGCTTCATGTGACGGTAGAAGAATGTGAGCAGCAGGATCTGAATATGCGCACCGTCGACGTCGGCGTCCGCCATGATGATGATCTTGCCGTAGCGAAGCTTGCTCATATCCATTTCACTGCCGATGCCGCAGCCGATCGACTGGATGATAGGGACAAGGTGGGTGTTGGAATAAATTTTGTCCAGACGCGATTTTTCGACGTTCAGGACCTTACCTCTGAGGGGTAGGATCGCCTGGTATCTCGAATCTCTGCCGTCCTTTGCCGAGCCGCCTGCCGAATTACCCTCGACGAGGAAGAGCTCGGTCACGTCGACCGATTTTTCCTGGCAGTCCCAGAGCTTACCGGGCAGTCCTGCGCCCTCGAGTGCACCCTTACGGCGGGTGAGCTCTCTTGCTTTGCGTGCGGCTTCTCTTGCACGCGATGCCGCCTGCGCCTTTTCGAGGATGGCTTTGCAGACTGCGGGATTCTCCTCCATGAACTCGTTGAGCTTTTCGGTGACTGCCGAATCAACGAAGGAGCGGATGTCCGAATTGCCCAGCTTGGTCTTGGTCTGACCCTCGAACTGTGCTTCTCTCAGTTTGACCGATACGACTGCGCAGATGCCCTCACGCACGTCCTCACCCGTGAGCTTATCCTCACCCTTGAGGTAGCCGTGCTTGGTACCGAAATTGTTCAGCACCTTGGAGAGCGCGCTCTTGAAGCCCGTCTCATGCGTACCGCCCTCCATGGTGTGGATGTTATTGGCAAAGGACATGAGGGTCTCGTTATAGGTGTCGTTATACTGGAAGGCGACCTCTGCGGTGGTATCGCCCTTTTGCGCCTTGATATAGATGACCTGCGGGTGAATGAGCTCGCAGTGCTTGATGGCATTGAGATGCTCTACGAAGGAGACGATACCGCCCTCATAATGCAGGATATTCTCGACGAGCTCTTCTGTGCGTTCGTCTCTGAATACGATCTTGATACCCGCATTGAGGAACGCTTGCTCGCGAAGTCGGTTGAGCAGCGTGGTGTAGTCAAATACCGTGTCCTCGAAAATTTCCTTATCGGGCATGAATCGGACGTACAGACCGTGTTCATCGGTCGCACCCATCGAGGTAAAGGGCGAGGTGACCTTTCCTCTCGAGTAGGACTGGGTAAACTTCTCCCCATCACGGCTGTCTTCATAGGTCAGCCACTCAGAGAGTGCGTTTACGACCGACGCACCTACACCGTGCAGACCACCCGAAATGGCATAGCCCTCACCGCCGAATTTACCACCCGCATGGAGCACTGTAAATACGACCTCGGGGGTCGGGATGCCCATCTTCTGATGGATCGCCGTCGGAATGCCGCGTCCGTTATCGCGTACCGAACAGCTTCCGTCTGCATGGAGCGTGACCATGATCTCGGTACACTCTCCCGCCAGCGCTTCGTCGATCGAGTTATCTACGATCTCGTATACCAGATGATGCAGACCTCTCAGCGACGTCGAGCCTATGTACATACCCGGTCGTTTTATTACCGCTACCAAAACAAAGGGAACAAGTTTAAGATTAACAGAATAACAGGGTTTAATTTTTAATTAA
>CAYRQA010000096.1:0-6838 GCA_964426285.1 uncultured Lachnospiraceae bacterium
GATGCCGTAGCTGTCATCGGCGGCGCCCTTCACGATCTTGCGCAGGAAGACGACGCCGTCTCCCTTTTTCTTGGCGGTGATGTGGTAGTTGACCACGCCTTCTTTTGGGGCGGCGAGGTCGGTCAGCTCATGGTAGTGGGTCGCAAAGAGTGCGCGTGCGCCCAGCTTCTTGCCTGCGGTGTACTCGGCGATGGCGCGTGCGATCGACATACCGTCGAAGGTCGAGGTGCCTCTGCCGATCTCGTCGTAGATGATCAGCGAGCGCTTGGTCGCGTGCTTCAGAATATAAGCGACCTCGTTCATTTCAAGCATGAATGTAGACTGTCCCGAAGAAAGGTCGTCCGATGCACCCACGCGGGTGAAGAGCTTGTCCACCACGCCGATGCGGGCGTAGGAAGCGGGGACGAAGGAGCCGAGCTGTGCCATAACGGTGATGAGCGCAACCTGGCGCATATAGGTCGACTTACCCGCCATGTTGGGACCGGTGATGATGAGCAGGCGGTTGCTTTCGACATCGAGCAGGGTGTCGTTGGGGATGAAATCGCCGCCTGTGAACTGTTCGACGACGGGATGCCGTCCGTCCTTGATCTCGGTCACAAAGCCGATGTCGACCTCGGGACGGGTGTAATTATTTTTCGCAGCGACCGTCGCAAGCGAACGGTAAACGTCGACGGTGGCGATCGTTTCGGCGGCTTTTTGAATGCGCCGCACGTTTTCGGTCACTGTTTCTCTCAGCTTTTGGAAAATACCGTATTCAATGGCGCAAATCTTGTCGTTTGCACCGAGAATGGTCGATTCGAGCTGTTTGAGCTCGTCGGTGATATAGCGCTCGCCCGTGGTCAGTGTCTGCTTGCGGATGTAGGTAGGCGGCACTTCGGAGAGGTTCGATTTCGAGACCTCGATGTAATAGCCGAAGACGCGGTTGTAGCCGACCTTGAGGTTTTTGATGCCCGTGGCAGCCTTTTCGCGTTCTTCGAGGGCGGTCAGATAGCCCTTGGAATTGTTTAAGATGTCGCGCAGGCGGTCGAGCTCGGAGTGAACCCCGTTTCGGATGAAACCACCCTCGCGGACAGAGAAGGGGGGATCGTCAACGATCGTGCGTGCGATCAGTCCGCTCAAGTCCTCGAGCGGATCGATGGAAGAAGCGAGCGTTGCGAGCGCTTGGCTTTTGCAGTCCTTCAGCCGCGCTTGAAGACGGGGAAGGATGGCAATGGTATTCGAGATGGCGACGAGGTCCTTGCCGCCCGCTGAGCCGTAGACTACGCGCGTGAGCAGGCGTTCGAGGTCGAGCACGTTTCTAAAGAGCTCGGCGATATCATCGCGGAGCATATAGTCGTCGACCAGCTCGGCGACCGCCCCCTGTCGTTTCTCGATCTGCGGCACAGAGAGCAGGGGCTGTTCGATGTAGCTTCTGAGCAGTCTTGCACCCATCGATGTGAGCGTCTTGTCAAGCACCCAAAGCAGGGTGCCCCGTTTCTCACGGGTGCGCATCGTCTCGGTCAGCTCGAGACTGCGTCGGGTGTTGGCATCGATCTCCATATACTGTCCGCCCGTGTAGAAAACGGGCGATTTCAAATAGGAAAGATCGGTCTTCTGCGTCTCTTCGACGTAGCAGAGGAGGGCAGAGAGCGCCGCAGAAGCGGCGGGATCGACCGCATCGATCGCGATGTCGGGGAAGCGCTCGGAAATGCGTTTTTGCCCTTCATCAGCCGAAAAATGCGCCGCGTAGGTGTCGTTGAGCACGGCAGAGAAGCGCAGGGTGAGCATTCCTCTGAGCGATTCGGTGGGCGGTGCGTTCAGAAGGATCTCGCGAGGGGTATAGACTGCCAGCTCGTTCGCGATCGCAGAAGCGTCGCCTCCGATGAGCGTCGAGCGGATCTCGCCCGTCGACACGTCGGCGAGCGCAATGGCGTTCGCTTCGGGGGTGAGGTAGAGTGCGGCAAGGTAATTGTTCTTGCTTTCGCTCAGCTGAGAGGGCTCTGTGACCGTGCCGGGGGTGACCACACGCACGACCTCACGTTTCACCAGTCCCTTGGCGGTCGCGGGATCTTCGGTCTGCTCGCAGATGACCACGCTGTAGCCGCGCTCGACGAGCTTGCCGATGTATCCCTCGGACGAGTGGTAGGGCACGCCGCACATCGGCGCCTTTTCTACATCACCGCACTGCTTGCCTGTCAGCGTGAGGTCGAGCTCCTTCGAGACCAGCTTGGCGTCATCGTAGAACATTTCATAGAAGTCGCCCAGTCTGAAGAAGAGAATGGCATCGCCGTATTGATTTTTGATCTCTAAGTATTGGCGCATCATCGGTGAAAGTGCCATACATACCTCCGTTTACAGGCAGGTCTGCGAGTGCACCCTGCAGGACGCACTCGCATTGCCCTTGTTTTATCGTTTAAATCAGTTGTTTGCGTTGTAGCTGCCTTCGGTGTTCGAAACGATCTCGGCAACGTTTTCCTTGCGGCGGGAGGTAGCGATACGCTTCTTCAGCTCTTCGTAGTAGACCTCATCGTCGATAGGAAGTTCGATCTCCTTGCCCAGCCACGAGGACAGGTGCATGGCGTTCGAAATGGTCAGTCCGTTGATGCCTTCCTGACCCTTTGCGATCAGCTTGCCGCCGCGCAGCAGGTGATCGGCAAATGCGTTGAAGACGCCTCTGTGCTGGGGAGCGTGACCTTCGGGGGTGAGGTCGATCTTCTCACAGCGGGGAGATGCGAATGCGTTAGGCGCATCCTTAGTGAACTCGGACTCGAACATTTCGTTCTTCCACATGGTCAGCTTGCCGTTCTCACAGAGCAGCTTGCCGCCGTCGCAGAGAATCTCGAGACGGTTGGTGCCGGGGGCATCACCGGTCGAGGTGATGAATACACCGGTCGCGCCGTTTGCGTACTCGGCGTAAGCGGTGACGTCATCCTCAACCTCGATGTCATGCCACTTGCCGTAGTGCAGGTGCGCACTGATCTTGACGGGCATACCGCAGATCCACTGCCAGAGGTCGAGGTTGTGGGGGCACTGGTTGAGCAGGACGCCGCCGCCCTCACCGCTCCAAGTCGCACGCCATGCGCCCGAATCGTAGTACTTCTGAGGACGGTACCAGTTGGTGATGATCCAGTTGACGCGCTTGAGCTGTCCAAGCTCACCCGAGTCCATGATCTCCTTCATCTTAATATAGAGCGGGTCGGTGCGCTGGTTGAACATCATGCCGAAGACGACCTCGGGATGAGCGTCTGCGACTGCGTTCATCTCACGGACAGCCTTGGTGTAAACGCCTGCGGGCTTCTCGGAGATGACGTGGATGCCGCGCTCGATGGCTGCGATGACGTATTTGGGGTGATCGTAGTGGGGGGTAGCGACGGTAACAGCGTCGATCAGACCGCTGTCGAGCATTTCGATCGCATCGGCAAAGATGGCGACCTCACCCGAGATGCCGCGCTTTTCCATGTTGGCAAGCGCTTCCTTGCGACAAGCCTCGGCACGGTCGAGCTTCAGATCACAGATCGCGGTAAGGGTGAAATCAGGGCACTCGCCGTTGGTGAACATACGAACGTGACCGGAGCCCATGTTGCCGACGCCGATGACGCCGATTCTGATAGTTTCCATTGATTTTTCCTCCAAAATGTATAGTTTGGTCGGTTTTCCCGACAAGAAGGTATGTGTTGTGCCTGCCGACGAGCATTCGTCGGCTTTTATTAAAGTTTTTGAAGATTGTCAAGAAACTTTTTGCCAAAAGTTTCTTGATCGGGGTCCGGGGCGGCGCCCCGGTCAAAGCGCCCCGACTATATCCACTCGTCAAACTCGTGTAAGAGCAGACGGTCGGGCGGCGTTGCTTTCAGCTCATCGAGTGCCTTGCGAAGCCATTTTTCGATACCGCTCTGCCCGACGGCGACATAGTCATCATGCTTTTGCGGATCGACGAGGATGCCGTCCTTGCCTGCGAGCGCATAGGCGATCAGCAGGGCAAAGGTGATCTCGAGCGAATCGATTCCGCAGGAGAAGAAGAGGTCCTCACTGCCTGCGGCGATCTCGACTGTCTCGCTCTTGGGCTTTTTCAGTTGCCACCACTTTTTCCTCTGTGCAGAGAGTTCGTAGGACTGTGCTTCCTCGGTCTGCGAGCGTATGTACTCGCAGGCGGCGAGGTATTCCCTTGAATCGTCCTCGAAAATGCCGCCGAGCTTTGCGCAGAGCGGAAAGAGCGAACCGTCGAGCGTGAAATCGGGGCAGAACTCACCCGAAAATCCGAATTTGTTGCAGACCTCGCTAAACTGCTCGGCAGTCAGTGTGGGCAGTGCCTTCAAATAAAGGCTGAAATCGTAGCTCATCAGATGTTTGCAAGGATGCCCTTCAGTGCATCGGCAGATGCCTTGAATGCGGCACGCGCATCGGGGTAGGAGAAGGGATCGATGTCGGTCTTCTGATCCTCTTCAAGCTCAGCCAGACCCTTGAATACCGTCAGATGGGGCTCGAGCGAGAGCACCTTGCCGCCGCGAGCGGCGAAATCGGCGATGATCTCGGGCAGATGACCTACACCATTGCCTGCAGGGACGACCTTGCCGTTCTCGAGCGCGTCCTTGATGTGCAGATAGTTGGTGCGGTCTGCGAGCATCTTCCATGCCTCGAGGGGCTTGACGCCGCACTGGATGAAGTTGGCGGGATCGAATACACAGCCGAGCTCGGGCAGTGCGTTCAGGATCTCGACGCAGTTTTCGGCGCTGTCACCGTAGATGCCCTTTTCGTTTTCGTGGCAGAGGAGCACGCCGCTGCCCTTCGAGACCTCGAGCAGCTTGGCAAGGCGCTCGATCGCCTCCGCCTTGTCTGCGTCGGTCTTGACGTCGTAGAAGGAGAAGATGCGCATGACCGAAGCGCCGCAGAGGTTTGCGGTTTCGAGCAGACGCTTGAACTTGTCGAGGTGGGGAGCGAAGTCTTCGTTGATGCGGATCTTACCGATGGGCGAGCCGATCGACCAGACCGACATACCGGCTTCGTGGAGCTGGTGAGTGGCGTTCTTGACCTCGTCGCGGTTGAGGTCGGAGACGTTGCGTCCGTTGACGCCGCGCATTTCGAGCATAGTCACGCCGTTTTCGCGCATGGCGTCGATCTGCTCGAAGAGGATCGAGCTGGCTTCATCCGCAAAAGCGGAGATGGAGAAGGCATTTTTTGCAGTTACAGTTGACATAATAGATTCCTTTCTCAAATTCCTCGAAAATGCAAGGAAGATTATGACAGCGCATGGCGCATCATTTGCTAAATCAAAATCATTATACCACTTCATATGAATTTTGTCAATGAAAGCAGTGAGATTCAGCAATTTTTACATAAATTTCTCACAGCAAAATGACTGCATCCGAAGAAAAGCCCTACCGACGGGACATCGATAGGGCAGGGAGGGGTCATTGGTTTTGCTGCTCTTCGGCGAGTGCTTTGTCAACAGCCGTGAGCAGGGCATATTTGCGGGTGTTTTTGTGACCTGTGCGTTCGAGTACGATCAGCAGGACGACGACCATGATGCCGACCAGCAGGACGAGCGCGATCCCGATGTAGATCAGCAGTTCGGGGCTGCTCTCGGTGACAGGCTCGGGTTCGGGCGCATGGTAGGGGACACCGCGCGATTCAGACAGTCCGCAGTGAATGCAGACGCGCTGTTCGAGCCCCTCGAGCGCTTCACTTGCTTCACGGACGGTGACCCAGCCCTCGTCCTCGCCTTCGCTGAATTGATGCCCTGTTGCGGGAAGAATCACAGTCTCGGTGTGCAGACAGCCGTCACGGCAGATGCCGAGCTTGAGCCCGTCTTCGGTACAGGTGGGGTCTTCGATCGTGTAGTCCATGTCGTAGTCGACGGGATCGGTGATATCATCGAGCGTGGTCAATCCGCAGAAGCGGCAGACGTAGGTGGTATAGCCCGTGTCGGTGTGCGTGGGCGGGGTGATGACCTCCGCGATCAGATCGTGATCGACGATCGGCAGAGATTCACGGTAGCTGTCCGAGCAGATCGGACAGTGGTATTCGACGGTGCCCTCTTGGTTACAGGTGGGCTCGGTGATCGTTTGCGCCTCGTAGGGATGAGGCACTTTGGCAGTGTAGCTGTTTTCAACGATCTCGACCTCGTTGCAGGTGGCGCAAATGTGGTAGGTATAGCCTTCGGCAGAGCAGGTCGGTGCCTGCAGAGCATAGTCGCCGAAGCTGTGACCGGTGGCGGCGCCGCTGACCGTTGTCTCCTCGGTGTCGCAGACCTTGCAGCGACGGATGAGCGAGCCCGAAGCGGTACAGGAGGGTCTCGTTTCGGAGACCGGCTCCCATTTGTGAGCGAGCTTTTCCTTCACGTCGCCGATGAAGGTGTGGCTGCATTCGGTGCACTGATAGGTAGTGCCACCTTCTGCTTTGCAGGTGGGCTCGTGCGTTTCGATCTCCACATAGTTGTGGCGTGTGCAATTGTTCTCAGCCGCGAACGAAAAAAGCCCGCCGCCGAGCATGATAATAAACAAGAAAAAAGACAGCCCTATGAGCCGTCCGCGGAAATTTGTCATGAGAAATCGGACCTTTCGTGAAAAGCAGCCGACACAATCGAATGTCGGGCATTTTTTTACTTTTCTGATGCTATTATACAACAAAATTCGAGCCATTGCAATAGTTTTCTCAAAACTTTCTCTCTTTTCGGAATTTTTGTATTTTGGATGAATTGTTCATGCAGAGTTCACAATTTTGTACTATCCTTTTATAAGAGAAAAATTCGGGCGTCTCCCGACGGGAAAGGGAAATTACATGGCTACAAAGAAAACGTCCATCGGCGGACAGGCGCTGATGGAGGGCATCATGATGCGCGGACCGAAGAAGTCCGCTATGGCTG
>CAYRQA010000097.1:0-6784 GCA_964426285.1 uncultured Lachnospiraceae bacterium
GTGTAAATGCACTCGATGAAGAAGCGGCGAAAAATGTCTACGACGCAAAGGGCAGACCGTCCGACAATCCGCTCATCATTCACCTGGCAACTGCCGCCGATGCCGAAAAATACTGCTATGTCAACGATTCTTTCAAAAAGCTGGCAGACCGCTTCATGCCCGGACCGATCACGGTCATCCTGCCCAAGAAGGATTGCATCCCCGACAGCGTAACGGGCGGGCTGTCGACCGTCGCCGTGCGCGTGCCCTCGCATCCGATCGCGCACAGGCTCATCGAGCTTGCGAACATCCCGATTGCTGCCCCCTCGGCGAACCTCTCGGGCAAGCCGTCGACCACCTCTGTCGAGCACGTGATCGAAGACATGAACGGCAGAATCGACATGATCATCGACGGCGGTCCCTGTACCATCGGACTTGAATCGACCATTGTCATTCCGCATGATGACCACGTTCAACTGCTCAGACCGGGCGCCGTAACGGTCGAAATGCTCGAAAATGCAGGTTTTCGCGTCGAAATGGACAAGGCAGTGACCGAAAAACTCGCAGAAGACGAGCGACCGCTCGCACCTGGGATGAAGTACCGTCACTATGCCCCAAATGCGCAGGTTTTCCTGCTCAAAGGCAGTCCTGAAAAGATAACCGAATTTATGCAGCCCTTCATCGGAGCGGAGGATACCGCGCTCCTTTGCTGCAACGAGGACGATGTGGCGAGCGCACCGAACGCATACTGCCTTGGCAGTCGCGCCAATTCGATCGAGCAGGCGAGCAGACTTTTCGATCAGCTCAGAAGCTTTGACCGCCGTCCCGAGATCAAGCGCGTTTATGCGGCGCTGCCGCCCGCAAGCGGCATCGGGCTTGCCATGATGAACCGAATGCTCAAGGCGGCGGGTTATCAAGTGATCGAGCTCGACTAAGTCTACTTTCGAGATACATATAACTGACACATAAATCCTAAAAAATCCCTTTCTAAAAAGTTTTGGAAGTCAAGAAACTTTTTTCAAAAAGTTTCTTGCGGGGGTTGGGGCGGAGTCCCAAGAAAGGAATATAAAAATGGCAAAAAAGAAAAAAGAAGCGAGCAGGGAAGTCACCGATGTGATCGCACCGATCACCGATCAGCCGATCACAGAGACGATAGAGAAAAACTATATGCCCTATACGATGAGCGTCATCATCTCGCGTGCCATTCCCGAGATCGACGGCTTCAAGCCCTCGCACCGCAAGCTGCTCTATACCATGTTCAAGATGGGACTGCTTACCGGTGCGAAGACCAAGAGTGCCAATATCGTCGGTCAGACGATGAAGCTCAATCCGCACGGCGATGCATCGATCTACGAGACGATGGTGCGTCTGACCAGAGGAAACGAGGCACTGTTGCATCCCTTTATCGATTCGAAGGGAAGCTTCGGTAAGCAGTATTCCTCCGAGATGGCGTATGCCGCACCCCGATATACCGAGGCAAAGCTCGATCCCTTCTGTGCCGAGATCTTCCGCGGCATCGACAAGAACGCGGTTGATATGGTGCCCAACTACGATAACACCATGACCGAGCCGACACTCCTGCCCACCACCTTCCCGAACATCCTCGTTTCGCCCAATATGGGCATCGCGGTCGGTATGGCGAGCCGTATCTGCTCCTTCAATCTCGGCGAGATCTGCGACGGTGCCATTCAGATGCTCCGCAATCCGCACACCGACGTTGATCAGATGCTCGACATCGTCAAAGCCCCCGATTTCCCAGGCGGCGGTCTGCTCATCTATAACCGCCAGCAGCTTGCCGACATTTACAGAACGGGCAGAGGCAGCTTCAAGGTGCGGGCACGCTATGTTTACGATAAGAAAGAAAACTGCATCGACATCGTACAGATCCCCTATTCGACCACGGTCGAGGTCATCATGAAGAAGCTGGCTGACCTCGTCAAAGAAGGCAAACTCAAGGAAATCAACGACTTCCGAGATGAGATCGACCTGTCGGGCTTCAAGCTCACACTCGACCTCAAAAAGGGCGTTGATCCCGACCAGCTGATGAACAAGCTCTATAAGCTCACCGCCCTGCAGGACGAATTCCCCTGTAACTTCAACGTTTTGATCAACGGCGTCCCCAAGCAGCTCGGCATCGTAGAGATCCTCAAGGAATGGATCGTCTTCCGCATGGGCTGTCTCAAACGGGAGTTGTCCTATGATCTCGAGCGTAAAAACGAGCGTCTGCACCTCTTGATGGGTCTTGCTAAGATCCTGCTCGATATCGATAAGGCGATCGCCATCATCCGTAAGACACCGCTTGAAAAGGACGTTGTCCCCAACCTGATGGCAGGCTTTGACATCGACGAGATTCAAGCCAACTACATTGCCGAGATCAGGCTGCGCAACTTAAACCGTGAGTACATCCTCAACCGCACCAAGGAGATTAGTTCTCTGCAAGAGGAGATCGCCGATCTCAGCGACCTGATCGGCAGCGAAGCCCGCCTGAAAACCTATATCGCCAAGCAGCTCAAAGAGATCAAGGCGAAATACGGCAAGCCTCGTATCACACAGCTCATCTATGATGAGGACATCGAGGAATACGAGGAAGTCGCACAGGTCGAGAACTACCCCGTCAAACTGGTCTTTACCAGAGACGGCTATCTGAAAAAGCTGTCCCTGCAATCTTTCCGTCAGGCAGAAGAGCAGAAGATTAAGGAGGGCGACGAGATCGTTGCCGTCGAGGACAGCGAGAATATCAACGAACTGTTGGTATTTACTGATAAAGCACGCTGCTACAAGAGCAAGATAGACGCATTCGATACGGTCAAATCGTCTGCACTCGGTGAATACGTCGGCGGACGGCTCGGATTTGAGAACGGCGAAAAGGTCGTCTTCATGAAGAGCGTTGCCGCGTACCCCGAGAAAGAGCATCTCATCTTCATCTTCGAAAACGGAAAGGGCGTCAAGATTCCGGTCAGCGCCTACGATACCAAGTCGAACCGCAAAAAGCTGACAGGCGCATATTCGGATGCATCGCCGATCGTCGCCGTCTTCTATGAGAGCGAGCCGATCGATCTGCTCCTGCTCTCCGATGCACACAAAGCGATTCAGATCTCCTCTTCGCTCATTCCTGTCAAGACCACCCGTACCTCACAGGGGGTCACGCTCTTCGGTTTGAAAGCGGGACAAAAGATCGCCCGTGCGGTCAGGGCGACCGAAGAGAATACCTCGGGGGTTAAGGGTATCCGCAAGATCAAGATACCCGCTACCGGTGTCAGCTATGACCGTTTTGATGCAGTTGAAGATCAGATCAAGCTGATCTGATATGAAATAATCAGAACTAACAAGAAAGGTAAAGAAATGGCGAAAAAGCGAAAAAATGGCAATGAAACGCCGCTTTGGATACGGATCATGTGCGGTGCGCTCGGCGTACTCATGATCCTCAGCGTAGTTTTCATGGTGATCCCGTATTTGGGTCAGTCGATCTCTCATGCGGAAGAAGGCATACCGCCTTCGGTCGAGACGATCTCCACTGACAGGATGATCAGCGTGGGACTGCGCAGCGGATCGGATGCGCTGTCTTCTTTTTCCGTTCAGTCGAATAATGGCTTTTCGCTTGCTTACCGTAAGTCAGATAAGGATTCGGAGACGCTGCTCAGCTATCCGTCGGGCCCGCTTGCGGTTGCGATCGATGACAATCTCTACCGCTACGGGAACGGATTGACCACCGAGAATCTCGGTATTGCGGCACTCGGCGGCTATCATATTCAAGTGTCGTATTTTACTATTTCGGAGCTGGGCATCGATGACCGCGACAATCCGGTCTATATCGAGCCGAGTGTTGCGGTTGCGGTCAGCGATGGCTATGATCGCGATACGGTAAATGATTTTATCGAGCTGCTTGCTTCGATTTCTTACGTCCAAGCGATGGAGCAGCCCATTTTCCCTTATTATTCCGCAAACAAGACTTATATACGCCTCGGCAGTTACTACACGGCTGAAGATGCCGAAGCTGCGCTCGAGGCGCTCGAAAGAACGCTGACCCTCAAAGCCGAGGTCGTCTCTCCCTCCGAACGAGTACTGACTGTTTTGGATTCCAGTACGTGGACGCCTGTTTGCGAACTGTCCACTGATCGGTATGCGCTCAGTCTCACGGCAGAGAACGATCAATCTTTCACCGATTCTGCAGGGCATATCTACTGCGGTTCGCTCCTTTTGAATCGTGCAGGCGAAGCATCGGGCAAGCTGATACAGGTGGTCAACCGTCTGCCTCTGGAGGAATATGTGGCGGCACTGCTTTCCTTCGAGGTATCTGCCAATGAAGACGCCGAACTGTTGAAAGCCATGGCAATCATTCTCCGCACCGAAGCAACCCGTCATACCGATGCGCATAAGGCAGACGGCTATGACGTATGCAGTGACAGCCATTGTCACCGCTTCAGCGGAAGCATGGCAAACGCCACTTCGATCCGAAGGGCAGTACTCGAGACATCTGGTGAGATCCTTACCTATAACGGGAAGCCGATCTATACCCCCTTCACGGTACAGTCGGGTGCTACGACCATCTCCTCCGAAGACGCATTCGGCAAGCAGATGGCTTATCTGCCCGCTCTCATCACCCCGTGGGAGGACAGCGACAGCGACAACATGAAGGGCTGGAGCGTCGAGCTCTCCCCCTACGAGCTCTATTGCTTGCTGATCGATGCGGGATACACCGAGATCAAAGGCAATATTCAATCGGTCACGATCGAGCGTAAGGCAGAAGGCTCCGATTACGTCACCGAGCTCTCGATTACCGACCTGTTCGGCAACAGCATCATGGTTAGCGGCAGTGAAACGATCCGTGCGCTCCTCGGCGGACTTTTGCCCTCGGCTGATTTTGTGGTCGGTAAGGCCGGTCAGACGGTCACGGTCATTCGCAGAACACTGAGCGGTCAGGCACTCGAGTATACCGAGACGACCGAAACGATCGAGCTGAAGGGCAGATATGACAGCTTCGTCTTTAGCGGCAGAGGCATCGGATGCGGTGTCGGATTCAGCATTGCGGGCGGCAGAGCACTTGCCGAGATGGGCTATACCTACGATCAGATGCTTGCGATCTATTATCCCGAAACGAGAATAAAGGAAATTATTCAATGAGGTATTTTGTATGAAAAAAGCATTCTCATTCTCCTGCTCACCGCACTGCTCGCATCGACATTGGTTGGATGCAACAACTCACCCGATGAGCCCGCAGAGGAAGTATGGGCATACGATCCCGCCGATGCCAATCCCGCATCGGATTTCAAGTACGAGACAGGCGATGACGGCGGCATTACCATTACCAGATATATCGGCACCGATACCGAGGTTGTGATTCCCGAACAGATCGACGGGATGGATGTGACGGTGATCGGTCGGGACTCGTTTTCGTATGCTTATAATTGCAAGGTCGTTGAAGTTGTTATGCCCGATACGGTCAATGAGATTCAAGCCATGGCATTTACGTATAATACCGAACTGACATCAGTGAGACTGTCGCAAACGTTGGAAAAGATTCAAAACAATGCTTTTGAAGGCTGCGAGCGTCTGTCCAAGGTTCAGCTCCCCGATACATTGAACACTATCGGTACGATGGCATTTTACGGTTGCACGTCTCTGAAGCATATCAAGATTCCTAAATCCGTGACCGATTGGGCTGAGGAGTCGTTTTCTTTTTCAGGACTCGAAACCATTGAGCTCGAAGACGGACTTGCCGTTCTTGGCTCTTGGGCGTTCGGGGCGACCCAAATCAAAGAGATCGAGATTCCCGGAAGTATAAAATTGCTTCCCAACGGCGTATTCAGCGGATGTAAAAATTTGGAATCTGTTATCCTGAATGAAGGAATAGAAACGATTGATACATTAGTAGTCGCGTATACTGATAAACTGACCGAAATCGTCATTCCCGATTCGGTAACCAAATGTTCGGAACTCGCATTTGTCGGGTGTGACACGTTGCAAAAGGTCAAATTTAAGGGAAATGCACCGTCCGATTTTGAGAATCAAGAACCTATTTTAGAAGAAACGTATGCGCACGATTTGCCTGTCTATACGATCTACTACCACAAAGGCGCCGAAGGCTTCACTTCTCCCGAATGGTGCGGATATGCCACCGAGATTTGGTAATTCTGAATACAACCGCAACAATCAATACAAGGACACAAACGTCCTTGTATTGATTGTTGCGGAAAATAAAAGGAATAAGAAACAGGACTGCACCTTTTGGTGCAGTCCTGTTCGATTACATTGATTTACCGAATGCCGAATTTTTCAATGACGTAGTCCATATCCTTGTCGCCTCTGCCCGAGAGGTTGATGAGGATCGAGCCTCTGCCCATTTCCTTTGCTAGCTTCATGCCGTACGCAACGGCGTGCGAGCTTTCGATCGCGGGGATGATGCCTTCGAGCTTCGAAAGGGTGAAGAATGCGTCGATGGTGTCGTTGTCGTCGACCACGCCGTATTTCACTCTGCCGAGGTCGTGCAGGAATGCGTGCTCGGGACCGGAGGAGGGGTAGTCAAGACCGCTTGCGACCGAGTAAACGGGTGCGGGCTCGCCGGTCTCGTCCTTGAGCATGATACTGTTGAAGCCGTGCATAACGCCTTCTGTGCCGTAGGTAAGGCTTGCGGCATGGTCGCCGAGGGTCGCGCCTCTGCCGAGGGGCTCAACGCCGTAGATGTCCACCGGATCATTCAGAAATCCCGAAAAGAAGCCTGCCGCATTCGAGCCGCCGCCGACACAGGCAACGATCGCATCGGGCAGCTCTCCGGTCATCTCAAAGAACTGCTCTCTTGCCTCGATAC
>CAYRQA010000098.1:0-6760 GCA_964426285.1 uncultured Lachnospiraceae bacterium
TTAAGAGCCAATAACGGCTCTTTTTTATTTTATTCAAAAATGGAGGTAAACGAAAATGGCAGGACAGGCACTTTCAAGTATTGGCGTAATCTTTGGTTATGGTCTTGGTACTCTTACCGCAGCACCGACATCATGGACAGAAATTGAAGAATGCGTTTCAATCGGTGGCGTTGAAGTAACACAGGAAAAACTGGATGCAACGCCTTTAAAATCAAAGAGAAAAAAATACGTAGCAGGTCATGAGGATACCGGTGGAGAATTGCAGACGGTATTCAATGACAGTGACGAGTTCGAGGCCCAGTGGGGCAAAATGCTCTCTGCATACGACAAAAGAACTTCTGGACAGGTTATGTGGTTCTGTGCATACCATCCGTCAAAAGCAAAAATGCGTGTGTACATTGTAGAACCTGGTTCAATTCCGGCACCGGAGTATGCGGTTGGTAATGTGTTGCAGTACACGATTACAAACACATTGGTTGACTTACCAGATCCAGTCACAGCGAAAGCACCAACCATACCTTCGGGGGAATAGTAACCCAGTTGTCTGATGAAGAATCGGCTATGGTAACTGGGTTGTATGATCCAGCCGAAGAGGAACTTGAAACAGAATATTAAAAAGCAAAGGGTGGGGAGCAATCCCCTCCCTTTCCACTAAATATAGTGGGGAAAGGGATTTAGATTATGTTGAAATTAAAATTAGATGGTAAAGAGTTAGATGTAAAGTACGGATTTGAAGCAACCTTAAAGACAAAACTTCTTTCAAAAATGGCAAAGAATGAGGTAGCGAACAAAGATTCAGAAGAAAATGGCATGGAAAACATGGAAAACCTTTTGATGTTCTTACCGGAATTTCTTTTAGTAGGTTTGCAGAAATTCCACAAAGACGAGTATGGCTTTGATTATGAAAACGGTAAAGGCAAAGAAGAACAGGTCGAGAAAGCGTTTGGCATTATCGAGGAATACTTTGATGTGAATCCGGAAGAGGACGCAATCACACTTTACAATGCGCTTACAGAGGAGCTTCTGCAGAACGGTTTTTTAAAGAGTCAGTTCCAGAAGGAACTGAAAAAAGCAGCAGCGCAGAAGAAATAGGGCAAAGCGAACCATTAACATGGGAAAAATACTGTGAAAACTTAAGACCGTACTACTTACGCATGACGAAAGGGTACGGTTTCACAGTTGACGATATAGACCAATCGTGTTTTGCGGACTTGGAACCGTATGAGAAAGCGTATAGACAAGAATTAGAACAAATTGACGCATTGCAATATATGTGGTGGGGAAGATATGGATTGTCAGCAACGTATACAGCGGTAGAACACGCAGTGTTCGGAGGCAAAGCACAGTCTGAATACACGAAAGAACTAATCTACAAATCAGTAGAACAGAATCGTGAGTTGACTGAGGAAGAAAAACAACGAGAAGTTGATAAATTCTTCAAGCAAGAGGACGCAAGATTAGCGAATTGGAAAAGAAACAAACGCCGGAAGGAGATGGCTGATAATGGCAAAGTATAATATCCACGCCGGACATAATCCGGACGGAAAGGTTGCGTGTGGTGCAGTTGGACTGATTAAAGAATCCACAGAAGCACGTAACGTAGTAAAGTACATGAAAGAGTACATGAAGCAAGCAGGACATACTGTTTATGATTGTACTTGCGACAACGGTAAATCACAGAATGATGTGCTTGTAAAGATAGTTACAAAGTGCAACAAGCATACAGTTAAGTATGACGTGTCAATCCACTTCAATAGTGGTGCGAAAGACAAGAAAGGCAATGGCAAGACAACAGGTGTTGAGGTGCTTGTCTATTCGCTTACAAAAGACGTCGAAACGGTCGCAAAACGTGTTTGCAAGAACGTAGCCAAGTTAGGCTTTACCAATCGTGGAGTAAAGGTTAGGCCAGACCTTTACGTGCTTAGAAACACGAAAAACACAGCGTTATTGGTTGAGTGTTGCTTTGTTGATGACAAAGACGATACGAACAAATACAACGCTAAAAAAATGGCGAAAGCGATTGTAGAAGGCATTCTCGGAAAAGAAATAGCGGATACCACATCAATCGAAAAGGGCGATAAAGTTAAAATCAAATCGGGTGCCATCTATGGCGGTGCTTCCTACAAGAAAGAAGTTCCGGCAAAGAATATCGGTGTGAAGTACACAGTTGATAAGATTCAGAGCAACAGGCATGGTCTTGTTATCTTGAAAGAAGCACTCCTTAAAGAGATTAACTCATGGGTGCCGGTTAAGTACCTAACAAAATAACGAATCACAAGGACGGTAGGTGTCACAGCCTATCGTCTTATTTTTTAATGGCAAAATCTATGACTGAAAGTATGAGAGGTGCATACGAGTAGGTCGTTGCCATTATTTTAGAACGATTGAGAGGTGTTATATGCCAGAGTTAGATAGACTTATAATAAACATAGAAACGAATGCGAAAGGTTCATATAACGCAATCGGTAAGTTTGCTGATAATATAGGCAAGGTTGCTACTGCCATGAGTGGTGTTGATACCTCTAAAATGAGTACACTTGCAAGTGGGATGAGTAGACTTTCTACTGCTATGCATGGAATGCAGTCGGTAGGCACAGCAGACTTTACACGTTTGATTAAGAATGTGAATCGGCTTAATACGATAGATACATCGAAGATTTCAACCGTATCTGCAAGTATAAGAAATATTGGTAGTGCTTTTAGTGGCCTTACAAATCTGAGCAAGTCAGCAGAGCAATTAACAGCTTTAGCAAGTGGCATTAGCAAACTGGGTTACAAATCATCCACAAATGCGATTGAGAACATACCTAGATTAGCTACTGCATTGAAAAGCCTTATGACAACTCTTTCTACCGCTCCGAAAGTAAGTCAGAACCTTATACAGATGACAAACGCATTAGCGAATTTCTCTTCACAGGGTGCTAGAGTCGGTGCAGCTAGCAATAGCATAACAAGAGGTATCAATCTAACTAGCACAGCTAGTAAACACGCAGGGAAGAGTTATGTAGGCTTGGCGTCAAAGATAGGTAAATTGTATGCGTCTTATTTTTGGATTACAAGGATAATAAAAGCGTTTAAGAGTTCAATCGAAAGCACAGCCGATTACCTAGAGGCATTCAACTACTTCGAAGTTGCTTTGAACAAGATAGGTAAGGATTCAGAGAAGCAATATGCGAAGTACGGATATAACAGTGCAGAAGAGTACGCAAATTCATTCAACACAAGACTACAACAGAAAATACATGGCTTGTCCGGTTTGTCACTTGAAAAATCAGAAGGCGAGACAGGACTTTTAAGACCTAGCAAAACAAACAGCCTTGGTCTTAACATAACAGAAGTTACGCAGTACGCTTCACAGCTTGCGTCTGTTACAAATTCAGTCGGTCAGTTAGGCGAAGTATCAATACAAGCGTCAAGTGCATTCACAAAACTTGGTGCGGATATGTCTTCACTGTTCAACCTTAATTACAGTGATGTTATGAAAAACTTACAGAGCGGTTTGATTGGACAGTCAAGAGCCATGTATAAGTATGGTATTGATATTACCAATGCTACATTATCAACGTATGCGTATAATTTAGGCGTTAAGAAGTCTGTTTCTGAAATGACACAGATGGAGAAAATGCAACTTCGTATGATTGCAATCCTTGACCAGTCTAAGGTATCCTGGGGCGATTTAGCTAACACTATTAACTCCCCAAGTAACATGATGAGACAGTTCAAGAACAACATGACTGAGGTGTCAATGGTTATCGGTCAATTGTTTATGCCTATCATGCAGAAGGTGCTTCCGGTTATAAACGGTATCGCAATCGCATTGAAGAGTATGTTCACTGCCATGGCAGGTGCGCTTGGAATCAAGCTTGATCTAAGTACATTCGGACAGACAGTAACCGATATTGAAGATGATGTGGATGACACAAGCGACAGTGTTGGGGATTTATCAAGCAACCTTGGAGACGTTGCGGACAACCTAAAGAAAATAAAAGCCGGTGCAAGAAGTTTTGATGAATTAACCGTTATCAAAAACAAAGATACGTCTACTAGTTCTTCCAATAATAACAGCAGTAACACAGGCAACGACACGATTGACTTATCTAAAGAAATCGAGAAAGCAACACAAGCGTACGAGAAAGCGTGGGAAGAAGCCTACAAGAACATGGAGAACAAATCCGAAAAGTGGGCTAATATGTTCATTGATACATTCAAGAAAGGCGATTTTGAGAGTGTTGGTTCTTCCATCTCTACAAAGCTGATGAATGCTTTGGACAAGATTAACTGGAGTAGCGTTTATGAAAAGGCTGGGAAGTTTGGAAGTGGTCTTGCTAGCTTCCTTAACGGTTTGTTTGAAGGGAAGAACGGAGAAACATTATTCGGTAAAGTCGGAGAAACAATCGCAGGCGCACTGAATACGAGAATCCAATCATCTCTCTCGTTTGCAAAAACTTTCAATTTTACGCAATTTGGAACAAGCATTGCTGATGGAATCAATAACTTCTTTGAAAATTTCGATTTTGGCGAATTAGCTGAAAGTTTGAATGAGTGGGTTGATGGTTTAGAGGACGCAATTATAGGTTTTGTAAAAACATTCGACATCAAAAAAGTAGCAGATGCCTTGAAAGATTTTTTGGATAACATACAAATAGATACGATAGGAGTTATCATAGCACTTATTAGCATTAAAAAGATAGTTGCTATCGAAGGTTTATCTGGCGCTATTGCGTTAGCGTTAAAAAAAATAACAGGCTTTAAATTGACTGGAGCGCTAGCAAAACTCTCTGTAACAATTCCTAGTATATCGGCTTTTTTGCAAAATATAACGATGCTACCAGGAACGCCTGCATTTGATACGTTTGCCAGTGGTTTTGTTGAGAATTTATTCAATTCAATCGGCGAACTAATACCAGAAAATTCTAGACAATTCGTATCAGACTTATTGGCTAGCATAATAGTTGGAGCCGCAGTTGGAATGTTTGGTGGAACAGCAGGTGCTATAATAGGTGGAATAGTAGGTGCGCTTACCCAGATAGAAATTGATGGGAAAGCAATTTTAACTCATATAGTAGATGGTTTATTTAATTGGGATTACACTAAAATGCTCGCAAAAAAAACTTCCGAGAGCTTTAAAAAGGTAAAAGAAGCATTTGAGAACCATAAATGGCTAGAAGTTGGAGAAAATATTGTTGAAGGTATTTTTACTGGTATATGGACCGCACTTGCATATCTTGCAGAACCAATTGGAGATTTATTTGAAGAAACTGTAAAAGCTATATGCAATTTGTTCGGCATTCATAGTCCGGCGAAAAAGATGGAAAAATACGGAAAATATATTGTTCTGGGAATTGTAGAAGGATTTAAAAACGCTTTTACAGACATGACAAAAGCGATAAAAGACTTCTTTAATAATGTAATAAAGCAAATGTTTTCTGTTGAAAAGTGGAAAAAAAATATCGGAAGCATTAAAACAGCTTTATCAAATAAATGGGAAGACGCAAAAGAATGGTGGAATAGTAAACCAGCTTTAAAGAAAATCAGCACCACAATATTTGAGGTTAAAGACAAATTAAAAGAGGCGTGGGATAAAGCGAAAGACTGGTGGGATAAAAACAAACCAGATTTATCAGAAATAGCAGCAAAAATAAAATTGCCACACATAAAGATAAAGTGGGATACCGAAGGAGTCGCAGCAGATGCATTGAAGAAGTTAGGATTGAAAGGTTTCCCAAATTTCAGTGTTGATTACTATGCGAATGGTGGTTTCCCGGAAGATGGTTGGTTCAGAGCAAACCACGGAGAAATCATGGGAAAATTTGATAACGGAAAATCTGTTGTTGCTAACAACAAGCAAATAACAGACGGTATATCACAAGCGGTATACCAAGGGAATAAAGAAATGATTTCTGTTATGTACGAGGAATTAACCGAAACACGAAGACAAAACGATATTTTAACTCAGCTGCTCCAAAAAGAATACGGTATCACGAAAGAAGATATAGGTAAGGCTGCCAGTGACTGGGGCAAGCAACAATTCCGAAAAAACGGAGACCAAGTATTCTCTTATTAAAACATTTCCTCTGCAATATTGAAAAACATGATATTGTATGCTAAAGTATGAATATCATACTTTCGGGAGGGAATGAGATATGAACGGAACAAAGATATGTAAATATTGTAAAACGGTGATACCGAAAAATGCGAAGTTTTGCCCAAGTTGTTACAATAAACAAGATAGTGCATTAAAATGGGTAATAATCGCAGTGATCATGTTGATTATCATAACGCTACCGACAGAAGACAAAGAAGAACAAAATCAAAATAAGCCAAAGACAGAACACAATACCGCAAGTAGTACAGACGAAATAACCGCAGAGCCAAAAAAAGAAGAAACAAAAAAAGAGTACAAGAAAACGTGCAAAGAGTATGCGTACAAAGATGTTTTGAGAAATCCCCAAAAATACATCGGAAAGAGGATAAAAGTTACGGTGCAAATATCTTCCGTACATGAGCCTAGTCTTACAAACGACACAAAATACTACTTTGCATATAGCGAGGGCGAATACGGTTACTGGACTGGAGATAGATATGGCATTTTTGATAAGAGAAGTAAGGAAGACATGAAGCTTTTAGAAGATGATGTCATAACCGTATATGGAGAAATAGCAGATCCAGAGCATACAGAGTCACTTATAATAAACAGTTCAGAAGTTTTTTGCATCAATATGAAATACATTGATTTTATAAGCGAATAAATTTAATACAA
>CAYRQA010000099.1:0-6545 GCA_964426285.1 uncultured Lachnospiraceae bacterium
GCCCCTGCACCCCGCATTCATCAGATCACGCTGCTGATAAAGATTTCGATGCCGATGAAGATAAGGATCGCGCCGCCGAAGATCGAGGCTTTGCCTGCGAGCTTAGTGCCGAACTTTTTACCGATGGCAAGCCCTGCCGTGCAGATGACAAAGGTCACCACCGCAATGATCAGTGCGCAGACGAGCGCATGGATCAGGTTGTATTCGGCAATGGTAAAGCCGACAGAGAGCGCGTCGATCGAGGTCGCGATGCCCTGCACGAGCAGTGCGCCCAATCCGACGGCAGGCTTTTCATCCTCGCTGTCACGGTTTTTGATGCCGTCGTAGAGCATCTTGCCGCCGATATAGCCGAGCAGGAAGAGTGCCACCCACGGAATGCACTTCTCAAACGATTTGAAATACTGCACCACGGTGTGCACGCAAACCCAGCCGATCAGAGGCATCGCCGCCTGAAATAGTGCAAAAACTGCCGCGATGCCTGCCATTTTCTGCTTTTTCATCTTCGGCTCGTTCAGCCCGTTGGCAAGCGACACCGAAAAGGCGTCCATCGCCAGTCCTATGCCCAAAAGGGCACTGTTCATAAAAAATACAAAGCTCCAGTCCATTTTAATACCTCCGTTTATGTACAAAACCCGAGCAGGGCTGCGCGCCATACTCGGGTCATATCTTCGAAAAAACAGCCTCATGTATAGACTTCGCAGTTATACATGAGTCTTGCAATTTAAAACAAGCCAGACCGCAGAACGGTCAGTATGTTGACTTGCTACGCAAAATGCGCTTGCTACTCCCTCATGGGATATTATGGGATTATTGTAACACGCTCATATGCGGTTTGTCAAGGCTAACATTTCGTCATTTCGCAAAAAGATCCCCCAAAGCGGATCGTTTGGGGGATCATATGCGCTTATGCGGCTTCTTCCTCTTTGGAATCGGTGACAGTTACCGTATCGGGCAGCACGAACCAACCGTCCAGTTTGTCTTCAGACTTGTCGAAGAGCGCATTGTATTGCAGGTACTTGTAAAGCAGGAGCAGATTCACCTCGTCGCTGTCCTCCTCAGTGAAGCTGTGGAAGACGGTATCCCTATCCCACCATCCGAAGGCGTTGATGGCGATGACCTCCTCCTCCACCAGATCGGTGAACTTCAGGAACTCGGTCTTGGGCAGATCCGCGATCTCGAGCATATGCGAGGAAAGATAGTTCAGACTGGTAAGCCCGCTCAGACTGCACTCAAAGTCGAAGTTACCCCAATAGAGATAGGGGACTGCGTACTTGGCTTGCATCTCTTTAGTAGTCGAGCTGTCAGTCAGACCGAAATACTCGTTGTAAAAGTTGGCGGTCAGGCTGGGCTGATGGTCGCCGAAGAAGACGATCAGCGTGTCCTCCTCCTGCGCCTCAAAGTAAGCGATCAGCTCGGCAAGCGCAGCATCTGCGTTCTGAACCGAAGACAGGTATTCGTTTTCCGATGCATAGTCGCCCCCGAGATCGACCGTGTATTCAAAGTTTTTCGAGGTGTAACCGCCGTGATTCTGCATGGTCACTGCGAAGGTGAACAGAGGTGTTCCTTCCTCCTTTTGCTCGTACAGCTCGATGATCCGATTATAGATGGTGCTGTCGCTGACGTGACCTCTGTAATATTCCTCATCGGTGAGCGGTTTGCCGTTCACAAACGATTCGGATGTCCCTTTATCTTCCAGGAAGTAGGTCTCCCTGAAGCCGAAATACTTGTAGAGCTCGGTGCGATTCCAGTTAGAGCCCGGTTCGGGGTGCATACCAACCGTCAGATAGCCGCTCTTGTTCATAATATCGATCACCGAGAAGGCGTTCTCTTCCTTCACAAAGAGGTTATAGGCGACTGTATTGGCAGGCAGGAATGCCATCGAATTGCCGGTCAGGAACTCAAATTCCGAGTTGGCAGTGTTGCCGCCGAAGACCGACGCCATGGCATAGCCCTTGGCAACGTTGGGCGCATCATCCGAGAGAGAGGAGAAGAAAGGAAGCAGCTGCGTATCGGTCGCCATCTCGTTTCCAAACGCCGCCGCCAGCGACGAGAGATCGGAGAAGGTCTCGTTCATGATGACGATGATATTCGGCTTCTGCTCGGTATCGGTGGGCGTATCGGGCGACTCAGGGGGATCGGTTTGATCGGGCGACGAGGATACGGGCGGTTTGACGCCTACGGGCGGTTTCGGCTTAGCGGTTTGCGGATTCTTGAGCACGTCCTCGTACTGGGTCAGCAACTCCTGCAATTTATCCTTCGAATAACCGCTCGGACGGCTGACCTTGGATGCCGAGATCGAGTGGATAAAGCTCACCAAAAAGCCGTTCGCCGTCGAGGACTGCATCCGCCAGGGAAGCTGCTCGTAGCCGATAAAAGCCGCCCCCCACGAAGAGGTCGCCAGCACGACCGCCATCGAAAGCGAGGTCGCACTGACCATCAGACTGCCGATGCGAAGCTTCGGTCTCGCCAGCTTCGGCAGACGGTTGAGAAAGAGGAAGAGCGTCGAGATCAGCATCAGGAAGATGGCTGCCAACGTGCGGTTGGAGAAGGTGAAGGTGTAGCCCCCCGCTACGCTCATTGCCGTACCGAGCGAAAGCAGATCGGTGAACTGCATTTCCATGCCTCTGGTCTGCACGACCAGATGATTGGCAACGCCGAGGATGACGACCAGTGCCTGTGCCGCTACCAGTCCGTAGCGAATATATCCGCAGGCAGCCGAGATCAGCAAAACCAGGGCGTATATTACGATCCAGTTGAGCAGCGTTTTGAGCAGCCCGACCTGCCATACGGTCGTGCCCACTGCGATCTGGGTCATGCCATATATAAGGAAGGAATATACACCGCAGAACAGCGCCGAGACCCAGATTGGCGTGTTGTCCTCAAAGTGCAGGCGCAGTGTCAGGACGGCAAGCAGGAGGACACCGATCGTGATCGATACCGCAAGCGATATGCCCAGCACAAAGGCAAGTATCCCGCCAAGCAGCGCCGAGAGGATCGAGAGCAGCCAATATTCCCTTTTCTTTTCAACTTCAAATTTCACAAACATATCAAACCCTATTGATTCATACACCTATGCTGAAATTATACTTTGGTTCATAACGCATGTATTATACGCTATTTACACCAATTTGTCAACCATTTTTCCCCATTTTCACTCAATATCATTATTATAACGCAAAATTATGAAAAAATCATAGCCATTTTTGGTCGAAACTATTGACAAGTTCTGAAATTTGTGCTACGATGAAGTAAACGCAGTGACCGGAAGGAGTAAAAACCTTCCCCTGTTCCACAGAGAAGAGCGCACGGGCATGGCTCGGGCTGGGAGCGCTCGGACAGGCGGTTTTGAAGTAGTCCGCGAGCGGCATTTTTGAAGCGCATCGCCCCGACAGAGCGATATGTGGTAGAAAATGACGGGATCGCCCGTTAAAGCGAAGAGACGTACACGCGTCTCATGAGAGCGCCGACCCAAGGTCGGTGAATACAGGTGGTACCGCGCACCCGCGTCCTGTTTTGGGACACGGGTGTTTTTTGTTTGCAAGGTTACGCCAAGGGCTCCGCCCTTGGATCCCGCCCGCTTTCTTGAAAGAAAGCGGGGCAAAGAACTTTAGAAAAGCACGGCAAATACTTGCCGTGCGGGATGGATTCAGGGGTACGAAGACGCCTGTCCCTACAAAGAAGTTTGTATATTACGCAGAAATTTGCTTATTACGCGGTATTGGTTTACAAATTCCTGCCCCCAAATTCATAAAAAATCACTTCATATAAAGGAGAACTCTCATGAAAAAAGAACTGCCCAAGCAGTATGCGCCTTCCGAGATCGAAGACCGCCTCTACAGCTTCTGGAACGAAAAAGGATACTTCACCCCCGCCGTTGACGACGGCAAGCCTCCCTTCACCATCGTCATCCCGCCTCCGAACGTCACAGGTCAGCTCCACATGGGTCACGCGCTCGACGAGACCCTGCAGGACGTCCTCATCCGCTTCAAGCGTATGCAGGGCTACTCTGCCCTTTGGCTGCCCGGCACTGACCATGCGGGCATCGCGACCCAGATCAAGGTCGAGGAGGAGCTCCGCACCAAAGAAGGGCTCACTCGTTACGACCTCGGTCGCGAAGAATTTCTCAAGCGTGTATGGGACTGGAAAAACCAGTACGGCAGCCGCATCATCAGTCAGCTCAAGAAGCTCGGCTCTTCCTGCGACTGGACGCGCGAGCGCTTCACGATGGATGAGGGATTATCCCGCGCGGTCAAGGAAGTCTTCGTCAACCTCTACAACAAGGGCATCATCTACCGCGGCAACCGCATCATCAACTGGTGCCCCAACTGCCGCACGGCACTGTCCGACGCCGAAGTCGAATACACCGAACAGGCAGGCTCCTTCTGGCACATCCGCTACCCCATCACCGACGGCAGCGGCTACGTCGAAGTGGCTACCACCCGTCCCGAGACGATGCTCGGTGACACCGCAGTCGCAGTCAACCCGAACGACGAGCGCTATGCGCACCTCATCGGCAAGACCCTCACTCTGCCGCTCGTAAACCGTGAGATCCCCGTTGTAGCCGACGAATACGTTGAAATGGACTTCGGCACGGGCTGTGTGAAGATCACCCCCGCACACGACCCGAACGACTTCCTCGTCGGTCAGCGGCATAATCTGCCGCAGATCGTCGTCCTCGACGGCGACGGCAAGGTCGACTGCCCGCCCGTCCGTTACCACGGCATGGATCGCTACGAGGCACGCAAGGAAATGGTTGCCGACCTCGAGGCACAGGGCTATCTCGTGAAGATCGTTCCCCACGTTCACAACGTCGGCACCTGCTACCGTTGCCACAACACGGTCGAGCCCCTGACCTCCAACCAGTGGTTCGTCAAGATGGAGCCCCTCGCAGGTCCCGCGCTCGACGTGGTCGCTGAAGGTACGATCAAGTTCGAGCCCGAGCGCTTCACCAACAACTACAACAGATGGATGGAAAACATCCACGACTGGTGCATCTCCCGTCAGCTTTGGTGGGGTCACCGCATTCCCGCCTACTACTGCGACACCTGCGGTGAGATGGTCGTATCCAAGGAAGAGGTTCACGTCTGCCCCAAGTGCGGCAAGCCCATGCGAGCCGACGAGGACGTGCTGGATACTTGGTTCTCCTCTGCGCTCTGGCCCTTCTCTACCCTCGGCTGGCCCGACAAGACGGCTGATTTCGAGAAATATTACCCCACGAGCGTGCTCGTGACCGGTTACGACATCATCTCCTTCTGGGTTTCGAGAATGATCTTCTCGGGGCTTACCCACACGGGCAAAGCGCCCTTCTCGACCGTCTTCATTCACGGTCTGGTGCGTGACGCACAGGGACGCAAGATGTCCAAGTCGCTCGGCAACGGCATTGATCCCCTTCAGATCATCGATCAGTACGGTGCAGATGCTCTTCGTTTTGCACTTGCCACCGGCAATGCGCCTGGCAGTGATATGCGCTTCTCGGACGAGAAGATCGAGGCTGCCCGCAACTTCAACAACAAACTCTGGAATGCCGCACGATTTGTGCTCATGAACCTCGACATCGACACTTGCGAGCTTCCTTCTGCCGACAAGCTGGCGCTCGAAGACAAGTGGATTCTTTCGCGCTTTAGCACGCTCGTCACCGAGGTCACCGAAAACCTCGACCACTTCGAGCTTGGCGTTGCCCTTGCGAAGCTCTACGACTTCGTTTGGGATGTCTACTGCGACTGGTATATCGAGCTGGTGAAGCCGAGACTGAACGATCATGGCTCCGAGACGAACAAGGTCGCGCAGAACGTGCTCGTCTACGTTCTCTCGGGCGTGCTGAAACTGCTCCATCCCTTCATCCCCTTCATCACCGAAGAGATCTGGCAGTCGTTGCCTCACGAGGGTGAGTCGATCATGGTCTCGGCATGGCCGAAGGCTGACGAGAACCTGAACCGTCCCAAGGAGGAAAAGCGCATGGAAGCGCTGATCGCCTCGATCCGTTCCATCCGCAACCGCCGAGCCGAGATGAACGTTGCGCCCTCCAAGAAGGCTGCGCTCTTCATCGTGACCGAGCGCACCGACATTTACAATGATCAGACCGCTCGTTTCTTCGAGAAGCTGGCGTCTGCATCGGCTGTCACCGTCTGCCGCTCGCATTCGGACGACACCGCCGTCCAGATCATC
Organism: uncultured Lachnospiraceae bacterium; assembly: GCA_964426285.1. Taxonomy (GTDB): domain Bacteria; phylum Bacillota; class Clostridia; order Oscillospirales; family CAG-272; genus CAKSQF01. Next base: position 6,166 of record CAYRQA010000099.1, read on the forward strand.
ACCGACACCGCGACCTTCTTCATCCCGCTCGCCGAGATCATCGACCTTTCGAAGGAGCTGGCTCGTCTGAACTCTGAGAAGGAAAAGGTCGAAGGTGAGATCGCCCGCCTCGAGAAAAAGCTCTCGAATGCCGGCTTCATCGCCAAAGCCCCCGAAGCCGTCGTTGCCAGCGAAAAGGAAAAACTCGCCAAATACCGTCAGACCCTCGAAAACACCCTCGCCGCCATCGAAAAAATCAAAATCTAAACCATATTGCGACAAACTCCGCAGACAAGCTGTGGTATCCTTTACTCAAAGGATACCACAGCTTATTGTTTTGTTGGGCGTTTGCCCAACAAAACAATAAGGGGGAGAAGCCTTTTGAAAAAGGCTCCTCCCCC